>JBLFXO010000038.1:0-17787 GCA_047609865.1 Arenicella sp. | reverse complement strand
TATGAGTTAAAGTAGTATCGAATTCATCTGGGAAAAAATATCCCGGATTACCAGAACCGTTACCCAGTGGGTCACCACCTTGAACCATGAAATCTTTAATTACTCTATGAAATTTGAGGCCATCAAAAAATGGTTTATCAATTTTAATCGTGTCAAATTCTTGATTTCCTTCTGCCAATGCGACAAAATTCGCAACTGTTAACGGGACTTTCTTAAATTCTAAGTTGACAACAATTTCGCCTTTAGTAGTATTAAATATGGCATAAACCCCATCTCCAAGCTCATCTTGAGCCATAACGTTTGCTCCTAATAAAATGGCAAACAACAATATAATCTTCTTCATTTTTAATCTATTTGAAAACAAATATAGCAATTTGTGTGCCGTCTGAAATTGATTGATAAACTAAAAGCTTAACTCGCTGTTAAATATGTAAATTTGAACAATGGTTTTCATCACTGGGGCAACTGGGCTGTTAGGCTCTCACTTAATTCTAGATCTTCTTCTCAAGGGAGAAGAGGTTCGTGCCTTAAAACGAAAGACTTCTAATACCGAGCAAGTTCGCTTATTATTCGAGCATTATCATCCAAATAAAGGAGATAAATTGTTTTCTAAAATAGAGTGGATTGAAGGAGATTTACTAGATGTTACGAGTTTATCTGATGGGATGAAGGATTGTTCAGCTGTTTACCATTGTGCGGCAATGGTTTCTTTTGTTAAGAGAGACTTTAAGAAGATGATGAAGATCAATAAGCATGGAACAGCCAACGTGGTAAATTGTTGTCTCGCTGAAAAAATTGATGAATTAATTTATGTAAGTTCTACCGCCGCCATTGGCAGAGATCCTCTAAAAGAATTTTATACGGAAGCAAATAAATGGGTGAACAGTGTAGATAATTCAAACTACGCAGTCACTAAGTATTCAGCAGAATTGGAAGTTTGGAGAGGGACCGAAGAAGGACTTAATGCGGTAATTGTCAATCCATGTGTTATTCTGGGGCCAGGAAACTGGAACGAAAGTTCGTTGAGCATCTTCAAAGTTGTCAAAAAGGGCCTAAAATTTTATACGCCAGGAATGAATGCTTTCGTTGGTGTTAGAGATGTGTCTCAAGCAATGATAAGATTGGCAGAAAATAAAGTTTATAATGATCGTTTTTTAGTCATCTCTGAAAACTTATTTTTTAAGGATTTGTTTGAGAAAATTGCCAAAGCCTTTGGGGTCAAAGCACCATCAATGTTAGTAAAACCTTGGATGGCTGGATTAGCCTGGAGGCTCGAAGGAATACTGCGTTTCTTATTCCGAAAAAAACAAAACATCACCAAAGAAACGGCAAGAAGTTCAATGAAAATCACGAAGTATTCTAGTGAGAAATTAAAGGACAAAATCGGATTCGAATTCAGACCAATTGACGAAGTTATTTCAAACGCGACTGCCTTTTTTGAAAAACACAATTGAACTAATTTTTCCGTTTAATTTTTATCAGCTACAGATCAAAGATGTTATTTTGTCTCTAAATTACAACCGTTTAACGATTTAGGCGTCTTTTTTCTAACCGAGGTGTTTACTTTGAGTAAGCACTCTACGCTATGAAAAACTTAATCCTAACAATTTTTGCCTTAATTATTGTTGCCCCAAGCTTTGGCCAGCTTGATGTAAAGCACTTTATTCCGCCTCTCTACGGTAGAGTAAATGTTCAAAATCACTACTTAATTTTAAGTACTCCTTCAACGGCCCCTGTGAATGCTGATGTTAAAAACGGATTAGGAGCGATTATTTATTCTGTTACGATTACTGACGTCACGCCATCAACCTATTTTTTAGGAACAGGTTATGCTGCACCTGGCATTATCGGTACAGCTGAATTAAATACCGTGAATCCAACAGATGGTTTTATAATTGAGGCCACCGCTCCGATCTATGCTAATTTGAGGCATTCCCAAACTTACCAAGGTTTGAGTTTAAACTCAAAAGGTGCTAGTACAGGTTTAGGAACTCCATTCGTCAAAGCAAGTGAAATTTCTGTCATGGCATCAGAGGATAATACGACAGTCACATTTTCAGATTTTAAACCGAATGTGGTTTTTAGAGGAACACCTGTTACAGCTGGAACTTCAGATGACATAGTAGTTGTATTAAATGAAGGAGAATCCTATACAATTGCAGCTTGGTTGGACGAACCTGGAGCAACGGGGAATATAAATGAAGTTAATGGTTCTTTGATTACTTCGGATAAACCAATTGCCGTAAATGTTGGTTCTTGGCTCGGAGGTGCTCATGGTAACTGGAGAGATATAGGAGTTGACCAAATCGTTCCAACAAATTTGATTGGAACGGAGTATATATTTGTTGAAGGAAATGGAAATGCAAACACAGAACGCCCTCTCATTGTTGCCGATACAGACAATACCGATATATATGTAAATGGAAATCCAGTGCCAGTTGCAAATCTTAATTCAGGAGAATACATTTACTTGCCTCAAACCTCTTATTCAGCTAATGATAATATATACATAGAAACTTCTGAACCAGTGTTCATGTATCAATCGCTATCGGGGACAAGCCCTGCAGCGACTAGTTTAAACTTTATACCGCCATTAAGATGTAACGGTTTTAAGAAAGTTGTTATTCCATCTATTAATTTAATTGGAGTACCAACAGTAAGTATTACTGCCAGAGCTGGCGCGAGTGTATGGGTTAATGGATCTGCCACAGCTTTAACAGGAGGATTGACAGTTCCTGGAAACAGTTGTTGGTTGACATATAAAATCCCTGGTGGAACTGGAGATTTTGTAGTAGAATCTGATAGTATTATTAATGTTGCCTTACTCACTCTTCAAGGACCAAGAGGAAGTGCTGGTTACTTTACTGGCTTTGCACAATTCGTTCAAGTTGATCAAGGAGACACAACATCTTTTATTGTTTGTGAAGATTCTTCAAGTACATTCACAACCTACTCAATTGAAGGCCCATACATTGATGTAGCTGCAGAATTTCATGACCCATCTTTGGGTGGTGCTGTAAACATTGATGGATTCAATGCTGACACACTCTTCTTTACTTATACACGATTGACAGGGACCACCGGTCCCGACACGCTAGATTTAACAGTTTGTAAAATTTTAGAATGTTGTGGTGCTGCACCTGATACAATATGTGAAGTTTCTACGTTGGTGTTTACTAACATTCTGGAAATTGAAATTGGAGTCGGAGATTCCATAGCAGCCTGTGCAGATACCGCAGACATTGCTTTACCAAACTTATTAATTGGCTCATCACAACCTGGTGGATATTGGGAAGACACGGATAATACTGGAGCTCTCTTTGGAGACTCAATTGCAGTTAGTTCACTAGCCCCTGGCATCTATCATTTCACCTATTTTATTGACGGAGGAAGTATATGTATTGACTCGACAATTGTAACCGTAAATGTGCAACCAATGACAACTTCAGAATGTTGTTCAATTGAACCGACCTTTATTCTAGCCGACCCTACATGTTTTGGTTTCATTGATGGATCTGTCCTGATTACGGACCAATATGCCACTGATTATAGTTTAGATGGCGGAACTAATACTCAAGCGAATGGAAGTTTCAACGCTTTAGGCGCCAACAATTATAATGTGCAATTATCATTTGGTCCTGATTGTGTTTTTGATACGACTATTGTTTTGAATGAACCCGATTTATTAGATGCAACTTTCACAATTGATTCTGTTAGTTGTAACGGATTATGTGATGGTGAAATTCAAGCAAACACTGTTGGTGGAACAACTCCTTATAGTTACTCACTTGGCGGAGCTCCTGCTCAAGGGCCTAATGTTTATACTGGTTTATGCGCTGGTCCTACAACAATTACAATTACTGATGCAAATCTTTGCCAATCAGTATTTCCCAATACAATATTTGAACCTGCAGTACTTAATCTTACTCAATCTTCTTTAACAGATGAAACATGTACTTTAGGTAATGGCGAAATTGTTGTTGCTGCAACTGGCGGCACACCTGCTTTCACTTATACATTAAATGCTGGCGTACCACAAAGTTCTCCGATATTTTCAAACCTATCAGCCGGAAATTATACAATTGAAGTAACAGATTTCAATGGTTGTACATCAACTCTAGTTATAGACTTAATTGACAATCCATCTCCCGTAACATTTATAGATATTTTAAATGATGTAACATGTGCCGGAGGATTAAATGGATCTGTAACTATTGGTATCAACTTTGGTCAAGCACCTTTCGAATTCAGCTTGAATGCCGGAGCAAATCAAGCATCAAATAATTTTGGTGCTGTTGGAGCAGGTAATCATACCATTGTGGTGACGGATGCAAATGGATGTACAGGTAGTATCGATTTCGTAATCGCTCAGCCGACAGCCTTAACCTTTAGTACTGTTGTTTCTAATGCCAGTTGTTTTGGAGTTTGTGATGGTGAAATTGATATCTCGGCAAGTGGTGCAAATCCTCCTTATCAATATAGTGATGACAACGGAATCACGTTCTCTCTATTTAATGTCTTGCCAAATTTATGTGCTGGAAATGTAAATGTTGTTGTCAAAGATGACAATGGATGTCTAGCCAATTCAGTTGAGAATATAACTGAGCCAACAGCATTGACGTCTATTCAAGGAACTGTCGATCCACTTTGTTATCAAACTCCTGGCGGTGAAATTTCTTTTGCCCCATCAGGAGGCACACCAGCTTATCAATTTAGTGTAGATAACGGAACTTCTTTCTCGGCCGCTTCTCCTATTACGGGATTAATGGCAGGTACATACGACATAGTTGTTGAAGATGATAACGGCTGTCAGTTCACTGATCAAATCGATATTATTGATCCGCCACCATTCACTTTCATATTTGTTGCAAATGACCCTTCAAATTGTGGAGCGAATGACGGAAGTTTTGAAATTATAGCGCTTGGAGGTTTATCTCCATATACTTATTCTATTGATGGTGGCGTGACTACCCAACTAGGTAATGGCTTTTTTGGAACTCTATTTTCAGGCCTTTATAATCTAGTAGTTGAAGATGATAATGGTTGTATTGATTCTACTTTCTCTGCATTATCAGATAACGTAATGACAACTCTCGTAGATTTTGAAGTTAGTACGTCTTGTTATAACACATGTGATGGACTTGCTCAAGTTTCCCAAAACAATGGAGCAGCACCTTTCAATTATTCAATTAATACTGGTGGTTCTCAAGGCACTGGACTTTTTACAAATTTATGTGCAGGTCAACATTATATTACTGTTGTTGATGACGGCCTTTGTGTAAGTATCGAAGAAATTAACATTCCTGAACCGGATTCGGTGACATTTGACAATTTGCTTACAAACATCACGTGTCCTGATGGCCTTGATGGTGAAATAGATTTCGCCAACGTACTTGGTGGTGATGGAGCTTACATGTATTCCATTGATGGAGGATTAAATTTCTTTGCGACCTCTTTATTTACAGGATTGGCATCAGGAACTTATGATGTTGTTGTTCAAGATGGTCTTGGCTGTTTAGGAGCAACACAAGTTACTCTAATAGAACCAGATCCTTGGAGTGCAATCCTTAATTCAAATGACTTGACTTGTAATGGAAATGCCACAGGCTTTATTCAATTAGCAGCTGACGGTGCAACTTCACCTTATCAATACACTTTATCAGGAACTAATACTACAGGTATCTTCACTTTGTTAAATGCTGGAGTTTATCCAATAACAATTACAGATGACCTTGGTTGTACTTTTGATACTACGGAAACATTGACAGAGCCAGCTGTTTTAGCCATGGTAAATGGTCTTACGAATACGCTTTGTTTTGGATCTTCTGAAGGCGAAATTAATGTTGCTGCTGCTGGTGGAACTCCTCCATATATTTATTCAAGTGATGCTGGTGTAATCCAACAATCTTCAAATGTCTTGACAAACTTGATTGCTGGTTGCTATGATGTTTACTTAGAAGATGATAATGGATGTAATCTTATTATTAATGAATGCCTAGTTGAGCCTACCGAATTGTCAATGACAATCGTGACGAATGTTACGACTTGTGGATTTAACAACGGAGACCTTTCTATCACAGCAGCCAACGGATCACCAGGATATATGTACAGTAATGATGGTGGAACAAGTTTCCAAGGATCGAACAACTTTAATGGGCTTGCTCCAGGAGATTACGACTTAGTGCTTCAAGATCTTAACTTATGTCAAATTGATTCAACTGTTACAATAACTGCAGACCCTGTTCCCATAATTGATAACGTTGCATTTACCAACCCTTTATGTTTTGGAGGAAATGAGGGAACAATTACAGTCACTTCTTCTAGCGGCGCTGGTGTTCATCAATATGCTTTAAATATCTCTCCGGTATTTCAGTTATCAAACGCTTTCAGTAATTTGCCAGATGGATCATACGTTGTGTATGTTCAAGACGGCAATGGTTGTATTGTAAGTTCAAATGTAGATATCACTGAACCAGATCAGATTGCGATAGTTTTTGCGCCAACTAACTTAAGTTGTTTTGAAAACTTTAGTGGCGGAATTTCATTGACTGCAACAGGTGGCACATTGCCTTATAGTTATAGTATTGACAACGGTTTGACTGATCAAGGAATTGGAGAATTTAATGGCTTGACTTCGGGGAACTACGACATTCTTGTTGAAGATGTTAACGGATGTCAAATGACAATGATTCAAAACTTAATTGAACCAACTCCATTAGACTTTGATGTATTCACAATTGCGAATGCATCTTGTTATGGATTTTGTGATGCAACAGTAACAGCAAATGCAACAGGTGGAACTGTTGGTGGAGCTTATGACTACAACTGGAGTTCAGCAATTGCAGGGACATCTGACGACCAAGCAATAAATGTTTGTGCCGGCACCTATTCTCTGATCATTACTGACGACAACAACTGTTCGTATGACACTTTGAATTTTGTTGTTAACGAACCACCTTTAGCAACAATTGATAGCGTTCTTTCAACACCAGTAAGTTGTTTTGGAGATAGTGACGGAACAGTTGATATTTATAGTGCAAATGCTGGATTCTATTCATTGAATAATGGTCCATTTACTCCGGCCACCAATTACACTGGGCTTCCTTCAGATGTATACTGGGCATATGTTCAAGATGCGAATGGATGTCCTGGAGATAGCATGCAAGTTTTCGTAGCAACACCGCAAAACCTACAGGCCTTTGTCACTCCAAGCACCTTTATATGTCAAGGCGATTCTGTTTACTTTTCTGTAGTAGCGACAGGCGGAACACAGCCGTATATATTTCATGTTAATAATGGACAGTCCGCCTCGGAAGTAATATTTGAGGAAGTATTTGTAGATACTCTATACTTTGTGAATGTTACTGATGCTAATGGATGTACGATTGAATCAGACACTATGACGATTGACGTTGCGCCTCCACCAATGCTCGTGACTTCAAATGATACAACAATCTGTCCCAACGAGCCATTGATTCTTTCATCTCTGGCGACAGATCAACTTGAGAACTACAGCTACCTTTGGAATACGGGAGACACAATCCCTTACATCTATCCAACTGTCGGAACTACAACCACATTCTATTTGGACGTAACTGATGAATGTAATTTAACGACTTCGGATACAATTCATGTGACGGTATTCCCAGACCCTATTTTAACTTTGACTCCTGATGTGACTGGTGGATGTCCACCATTCCAGGTGAATTATACTATAGGAATCAATATAGCCGAGCTTGGTTCAGATTTATTCTGGGACATCACCTATGGAACACTTGATTCGTCAACATTTAACAATCTCTATGTTACGTATACCGCACCAGGTTCTGGAAACATTGATTTGAATTTTACATCTGCTGATGGTTGTCCAGTTGACACTTCATTCAATAATCCAATTCAAATATTTGGGTTTCCAGATGCCAACTTTAATATCGATCCTGCGGAACCAACAATTTATGATAGTAGTGTTGACTTAATTAATACTTCAAGCAATTACACGACTAGTGAATGGTTTATTCTTGGTGATACATTAACTTCCAATGATGCAACTATTAATCTTGCAAACGTGCCTTCTGACAGTTCAATAACAGTATGCCTTGTTGTCGAAAACGATTATGGTTGTACCGATACCATTTGTGGTCCATTAGAAATAATAAATGAATTGTATTTATTTGTTCCGAATACTATCATTTTGGATGGATATTCGAGTAATACATTATTCAAACCAGTTGCAAATTACTTCCACCCTCATTGGTACCATATGTACATTTTCAATAGATGGGGAGAGATAGTATTTGAAACTGAAGATCTAGATCAAGGTTGGGATGGAACTTACAATGGCGTTATTGTTCAAGATGGTGTTTATGTTTGGAAAATAACTGGAGCACCGCTTAACAGTGAAGCTGATTTGAAGGAGTACTACGGTCACGTGACGGTATTGAAATAATCAACGTTTTTTATAAACAGGGACTGCAGAGCATGGTTCACCAAACATCAAGCTTTTAACGACAGGTAATAACTTTGCTGTGAATTCAACATATGCCTGATTTGGTTCTGGAATATCGGAACAACCTTTAACCATTACACGTTTGTCCTCTAATTCTGAAACATCCCAAGATGAAATAGCCTCAAAAAAAAGTTGTTTTTCAGCGGCCTTTGCAGAACCAAAAATCACTTTTTTAGCTGCCTTCAAATTTGCCGTCACCAACATATATGCCCAAGCAGGAATTATCGCATCAGCTGAACAGGAAACACAAACCACTTCATCATCCAATTGTGTCCAATCAAATTCTTTTACCCATGTTCTGAAATCTGCTTCTTTCAAAACGAATCCATTCCATAGTTGATCTTTCAAATCAATAGTTTTGATATCTCCTTTAAATAAGAAGTCTTTCAAATCAATTTGTTCAATTTGCGCTAGTGCTATTTTGTTTACAATCTCTTCAGCCATCTGACAACAAAGTTAGGCAAACTTTTGAAGCTATTTTTTAAATGATTTCAGCTGATATGCCAAAAAGAATTCAGTTCCACCTCGAACATTCGAACTCAGCTGCAAAGAAGACACATTGAAATCATAAGAAAGACCCATTTTGAAACTTGAAATATTCACATACATTTTGACAATGAATGCATCTTTCCAACGGTGAAACAACCCTATACCTACCTTGTAATCAGACATATTACCAATATACCTTCCCGCGTTCAACAAATCAAATGAAACATACGTCCCAAACTGAATTTCTTGAAAGGGAACTTGAAGATGGTAATATGCAGACGGTTCAAAAGAAGCAATTGAACCTCTAATTCCCAATTTAGATTTAACAAAAACTGAATAGCGTTGATACAACCTTGCGGAAGAATTTTCAAAGAAAGAATTTCTTGGCTTATTCAAATTAAAAATTGAGACGCCAGCAGTTAAATTTTTCTCACTTCCTTCAAGCTTACTTTTAGGATTTGAACCAACGCTATAGGTCAAGCCCACCCCTGAATTCAAACCGCCAAATTTCATTTGACCCATTATTTCACCAGAAACAATATCTGTATCAAACTCTGTCCCGTTATATTGCGAAGCCCACTGCCCTCCCTCTTCTTGAAGTGAAATTTGCCTATAACCCAAGTAAATTCCAGCGCCCACATATTGATTTTCAGTAATTTTAATTTTTGAGGCTAAATAACCATTGATGCTTGTCGTATTGAGTTGAGGGTCTCCAGCTTGATCTCTACTGATTAATACACCTGTATTTAACTTCATCACGGACCTCAGGTTAGAATTCAGACATCCGTCAGCTGACAATGCGAAAGTTTTGAAAGGAGCTAAAGTCGGTTTCCATTGAGTTTTATAATTTGATGAAATTGACAAATCATTTTCAAAACCACAAAGGGCAGGATTCAAATTAAGTGGTGCATTTTCTGTTTGAGAAAAGTGAACATCTTGCCCGTAACATCCCCAAGAAAAGAGGAGCATAAAAATTATATGTTTAATGATGTGTTTCACTATCTCGCTACTTTAACACTTCCTGATTTACTTTCTTTTTCACCATTCTCATAGACAAGTTCTAATTGATAAACATAACTTCCGTTATCTACCACTTTGCCTTTATAACTGCCATCCCAACCTAATTCTTGCGATTCAGTTTGGAATATTTTTTCTCCCCATCTATCAAAAACTTCGAGTTTGAAAGAATTCATGCAATTGCTTAAAACATTCCATTCATCATTCAGCAAATCTTTGTTAGGTGAAAAAATCGTAGGTAAGAAAAAGCTTTGACAAAGAATAACATCAATAAAGATACTATCTGTCACCTCACATCCATTCTCATCTTCAATTAGAACAGAATAATAAGTTGATTCGGTTGGCGATCCTTCAACAATAAGACAATCATCACAATCTAAAGATGAAGCAGGAGCCCAGCTGTAGACATAAGCTCCAGTTGGGCTAACTGAAGCTTCTAGAGTTGTGTTCTCTCCAATTTGGATTTGTTCAAGACTTGCTGAAAGATCCAATGAAGGAGGTGGAATATTCTCAATAAAAACATCAATTGAACTTTCACAATTGAGACTATCCGTTACCACTAAAGTGTGCGCACCTCCAAGTAGATATTCCACATATGATAAATCTGAATATGTCGGGCTCCATTCAAATTCAAAATCTCCTGAGCCACCAGCTACACTTGTGAAAATAGACCCGTTTTTATCTCCGCAAATAGCATCAAACAAGCTGTCAATAGTGATGACAATTTCAGGATATGACGTTATTGTTATTGAATCCAATCTCTCACATCCATCTTGATCTGTGACAAGCACTGAATATACTCCTGCACTCAAGCTGTCACTTAAGGATGTCACTTCTCCATTCGGATTCCATAAATAAATATAGGGGGCATTTCCTCCACTTGCGAAAACTTCGGCCTGACCATCTTCTGAATCAAAACAACTCTCATTAATTAGCGTAGTAGAATCGATCATTAATAAATTTTGATTTTCAATGATCACAGAATCTGTGAAAAAGCATCCCATTGTATCTGTTACAGTGACATAATATGTTCCTTGAGAAACTGAGTCAAGTGGATTAGATGAACTATTGTCGACTAACCATAAAAATTGATAATTGACTTCATCCCCAATCACATCAACCAAAGCTGAACCATCCTGAGCCATACAGTTTTCATTATTGAGTGTAATTCCGTTGATGAAAGAAGCCGGTTCATTCACAGTGATCGAATCAATCACTAAGCATCCATTACTGTCTCCAACTTCAATGACATAGACCCCAGCAAATAGAGATTCCATAAATAAAGTGTCGGCTGCATAATTCAACCAATTGTAAACCAAAGGATCTATCCCATTAATTATAACATTTATTGTTCCGTCATTTAAGCCTCCGCAAGTCGCATTTGTTATTGTTGAGGAAACATTCGGACTTCCCAATACAGTTATGAGAATTGAATCTTCATCTGAACATCCATAACCGTCATCAACTGTCAAGTGATAATAGCCTGAACCAGAATACTGAACTGTGTCTACAAGAAAAATTTGATCGTTAGATGATTGAGAATCCGGTCCGGACCAAGAATAGGAATCAGCAGATGGCGAACTCAGCTCTAAATTTTGACCCAAGCAAAGAACGCTATCGTTAACAGTAATATCTGCTTGCGGTTTTGGAACAACCGAGAATGTTATAAATGCGCAATCGGTCGAATTATTGACGCTTTCCCCTCTTACGTAAAGTGAAACCAATCCTAAAGGAGGATAATAAACAAGTGTATCTCCTATGGCTATTTGAGTCCCATCAACTCCGCATCCGCCTTCGTACCAAACCCAATTTGCTCCCTGCCCTAATGCTCCGTCTTGTAACATTATCGAGAACGTATCTTGACATATTGTATCAAATCCGGTTGTGGTAATTATCGAAGTTCCTATAGTAGAAATCTTAGTATTGAATCTTGCTAAGAAGCCATCTTCCATTCCTGCCAAATCTTCTTGAATGTTAGAATTAAATTCAATTGAATCAGCTGATTGGGTGGTGCCACAGACATAGATGGCCGTGTTTCCATAAACATCTCCTCCATTAATATGATCTTCCTGTTCTCCACCATAATAACTGGCATGTAGGAAATATCCGTTGTGATGAAATTTTGCAATAAAGCCATCAGATTGAGCCGAATATGTCGTGTCATAATTGTCATAAGATGCTATACCTGAAATTGAATGAGTATTCCCGAATAAATACACATTGGAATCCAATTCAACTCCGAGTTCAAGTCCTTCGTCATAACTTTCGCCTCCAAAATAAGTTCCCCAAATTAAATTTCCTAAGGTGTCAAACTTCATCAAATAGGCATCCGTGCTGTCAACTGTTTCTTTGTGAGCGCCAAATGTTGCAATGCTGGTATCAGACTGAGTTAAACCAGTCAAAAATATCTTTGTGTTATATATTTCAACATCTGTTGATTTATCTAAGGCTGTATTGCCAATGTAAGTTCCCCATGAACGAACTCCATTTTGATCAAACAATGCTATAAAAGCATCAATGCTGTCTGAATAAACTTCTTGAAAAGATCCGACTGTGGCAATGTTATTGGTGGATTTTGAATTCCCAGAAACGACAATTTGATTGCCTTCTTGAGCTACAGAAACTAATTCGTCCTCGTCAGATCCGCCATAATAAGTTGACCAAATTGGAAATCCAAAGGTGTCAAGTTTCACAATAAAACCATCAGATAAACCTGCAATAGAAGGTTGGTGAGCAGGTCCAATAGCAATATTAGTCGCGCTTTCTGTTTTACCAGAAACATAGACATATCCATCATAATCCGTATCTACTTCGGCTCCGTTATCATTTGCCAAGCCTCCAAAATAGGTGCTCCAATTTCTCAGTCCATTCTGATTAAACTGAGCAATAAAAGCATCTTTTAAACCTGAAAGTGCATTTTGATAACAAGAGTCAGATGCAATTCCGTTTGGTGAATCCGTGGTCCCCGTGATTGTCACATTGAAAAACGTATCAACCATTATCGCATTAGTTAAATCAGCTCCGCTTCCTCCATAATAAGTCGACCACAATCTATTCCCATCTTCATCCGTTTTCAAAATGAAGGCGTCACATAAACCGCCAGCCAAAGTATCTTGATGAATACCCGAAGTAGCCAGGTTATTGATTGACTGAGTATATCCAGTCATGTATACTTTTCCGACATTATCAGTCATTACATCTACTCCTATATCTGTCAGAGTATCTCCGTAATAAGTTGACCATGCTAGCTCCAATACCGGATCAATAATCAAGGTATTAATAGAATTGTAAGAATCAACATGATAACCTAAAATTAAGCTCTTGTTAGATTGAGAAACTAATTTGAAAGTTGCCGTCACCTCTTCTCCTGATTCTTCCATCCAGCTTTTTGGAATCGACTCATATAACGTAATTGAAGTTAGATTAAGTTCAAGAACATCATCAAACTTTACCTCATCAAATCCAGAATATTCTAATCGAATATCTTGTAATTCAGCTCCCGGTCTTAAGATGAAATCAAACTTAAAGTTGTGGTCCGCTGAGGTTGTAAATCTTATATCTATTGAAGGATAGACATCTTTGTAAATTACTGTTTGGTAATGTCGAGTTTTGAAAGCAGAATTATCTGTCAGCCCGGATGTATAGTAATTGATATAATCTGAAGACTCTCCCAAAACTTCAATTTCTGGATTAGAATTTGCTCCTAAAAGATTCACATCTACTCTTTGAAATGCTTTACTTCTAGAATCTGTACGATATCTCGTATCATAACTAAATCCAGATGGTCTGAGTTGAATACTTATTGATTCATTTAAAGGCAAGAAATAATTGACTTCATTGTTTTTATCTCCGTTTTGATCTATCAGCTGACCTTTATTTTCTATGAAATAAAAGTTGCCTTTTTGAGCAAACATTTCAGTTGTAAATAATACTAATACTGAAAATAATATTTTGGGTAAAATTTTCATGTTGAGGACTTTGAGGAAAAGTACTAAGGTTAACTCTTCATTACTAATAACTCAATGCAAGCTTTTTTATTATTTATACTACTCTAAAAAAGAGCATCTTGGGTATTCTAGGGACTCCTTTGATTGAAATGTATTAATTACAGATTCAAACTGCTTAAATCAGCATTTCGAACAAAAGTCTACCGCATCAACTATCTTTGTGATTTAATTATGAAATTTGACGACTATAGATTATCAGATCAACTGAAGGACAACCTGGATCTTATGGGTTTTAGAAGACCCACTGATATTCAATTTAAGTGTATCCCTCATATACAAAAAGGAGAAGACCTCTTAGCTATTGCTCAAACAGGAACTGGTAAAACGGCTGCCTTCGCAATTCCTTTGATCGATAAACTTCAATTTGCTAAGAAGAAGACTAAAGAAAGTGTTCCAAGAGTGATAGTAATGGTTCCTACAAGAGAATTAGCTATTCAAATTACGGAAGTGTTTCATGCATTATGCAAAGGCACTAAAATTAGAACGCAATGTATTTATGGCGGTGTTGAACAAGATGATCAAATAGATTCATTGATTAGAGGAGTTGACATCATTGTTACAACCCCCGGAAGGATGTTTGATTTGGCAAGTCAAGGATTTTTGAAGATGGATAAAATCCAAACACTAGTTCTTGATGAAGCCGATCACATGCTTGACTTAGGATTTTATAAAGACATTGAAGATCTAATCAAATATTTACCAAAGGATAGACAGACACTTTTCTTTTCGGCAACGATAGATAAGAAAATTAAGAAACTTGCTTACTCTTTGGTTAGGAATGCAATTCGAATTCAAGTTTCTCCAAAAGATCCAGTTTCTAAAAATGTTGCTCACTCGGTAGCATTTGTTGAGATGGATGATAAGCGATTTTTTCTTGAGAGATTAATCAAGGAGAATGAAGAATTAAAATTTTTGATCTTCGTTAGGACTAAGGTCCGTGCAGAACGAGTTAAAGCAGCCATGGAGAGAGTATCTATATCAACTGATACAATTCACGGGGACAAAGAACAAAGAGAGCGAGAAAGCGTTCTTGAAAATTTTAAAAAAGGCATTAACAAAATCTTAATCGCTACGGATGTAACGGCAAGAGGAATTGATATTCCTCAAATTGATTTCGTAGTTAACTATGACTTGCCTGAAGTTGCCGAAAACTATGTTCACCGTGTTGGAAGAACTGGACGGGGTAGAGATAAAGGGCGAGCCTTAGCTTTTTGTGCCAAGGAAGAAAATGAGCTGTTAGAGGCTATTGAGAATTATACTTCTGTTCCGATTGAAAGAGCGATAGTAGAGAAGGGTGAATACAAAGATACTATCAGGTATACAGATGATGGATCAAATGATTGGCAAAAGCTCATTGATAACAATGAGGAAGATAAAAAGAAGAAACGTAAAAAGAAGAAGAAATAATTTAAATAAAGTAAAAAGGGAACCAAATAGGTTCCCTTTTTTATTACTTAAGTACTGTAACATGACCTCTGCGTCTATGTTTTTCGTCTGACATTGTATCTCCAAATTCTAATTGCCAGATGTAAACCCCATCATCAACTAATCCACCATCTCCGTAGTGACCATCCCATCCTTTTGTGACGTCATATGATTCAAAGATAACTTCACCCCATCTGTTAAATAAGGTCATGTGATAATCATACACATCTAATCCGCTACTAAATATAGCGTTAAAGTCATCATTGAATCCATTGCCATCTGGCGTAAATACATTTGGAACATAAAAAATCAATTCATCTTCAATGTTAATCTCAATCGAAGTTGAGTCAGGACATCCAGCTGAATTATAAGCCCACAATGTTACCGTGTAGGTCGAACCATCTTGGCCAAAGAATTCATGAGTAGGTTCAAACTCAACACTCGTAGGTGAGTTATCACCGAATGACCAGATATAATCAACTGCGTTCATTGAATTATTAGTGAATTCAACTTCAGTATCACTAACAGTTAAGAAATTGTCAGAAGCGCTAAATGAAGCTATCGGAAGAGCAACAACTTCAACGTAATCAAAATATGTATCTGAAGACGTACATCCTGTTGCAGAGGTTACCGTTAAGCCAATATCATATAATCCTGCACTAGCGAATGTCACTGTTTGATCTCCACATCCATTAATAATATCTCCATTAATGTTCCAAACACAATCAAATTGTTCGGTAGATGTATTGGTGAAAGTAACCGTGTGTGGCTCACAACCTATCAAGTCATTTCCTATGAACGAAACTACTGGTGTCGCATCAACTGTGATATCAACTTGATCAGTAGCAACACATACTCCTCCACATTGATCAGCAGTGACAGTATAAGTTGTCGTTCCTGCACCAGGTAAGAATGAAACTCCATCAGTGATTCCACCACTCCAAGAAATTGTAGCTGCATCTGGGTTAATTGCATTTACAGACACATTAATACCTTCGCAGATATTCTGATCGAGACCAGCATTTATTGTTGGCGTTACAGCAGAAATACTTATTTGATGGCTTACGTTTATTGAATTCCCACAATCATCAGTCACTGAATAAGTTCTTGTAATGATTTCACCATTACATATATTATTATCAGATACGTCTGATAACCAAACAACGGCTGGTACTGAGCAGTTGTCAGCCTCATCAACTACTAATGTTGGATCAGGACCTGGAACATCCGAAGTACAAGAAACAATTACATCAGCGGGGTTAGAAGCGGTAGGATTCGTAATATCATTTATTGTAATAACTTGAGTTATATCTAAAGTATTTCCGCAAGCATCAGTCACTGAATAAGTTCTTGTAATAGTCTCTGGGCAACTTAAGCCATCTGAGACATCTCCAATATATGCTACTGTAGGTGTTCCGCAGTTATCCGCCTCATCCGCTATAATTGTAATGTCAACTGCCGGTACATCAGCAGAACATTGAACATTCACTGCAGCCGGATTTGAAGCCGTTGGTGCAGTTACATCTTCTACAATTATTAGTTGAGTAACGTTAATAGAATTTCCACATGAATCAGTTACTGAATATGTTCTCGTAATAGTCTCTGGACAACTTAAGTTATCCGAAACATCTCCAATATATGCAACTGTCGGTATTCCGCAGTTATCAGCTTCATCTGTTACATCTAAAATGTTAAATGCAGCTAAATCTCCAATACATTCAACATTAACGTTAGCTATGTTAGAGGCTGTTGGATCTGTTAGGTCATGAACTGTAATCAATTGAACTACATCTATGAAGTTTGCACATGGATCAGTGATTCTGTATGTTCTTGTAATTGTTTCTGGACAAGATCCATTATCTGAAACATCTGATAAGAAAGTTACCGTTGGTAATCCATTGTTATCTGCTTCATCCAAAATCAATGTTGCATCCGGAGCAGGAACAGCAGTAATACATTCAACGTTAAGCGCAGCAGGTGGTGTACCTGTTGGTGCAAAAGGGTCAGTAATTAATACTTCATGCGTTACATTGATTGTATTTCCACATGAATCTGTTACAGAGTAAGTGTAAACGATTGACTCTGGACAAGGATTGTTGTCTGATAATTGTGATACAAAGGCAACTGTCGGTGTTCCACAGTTATCAGCTTCATCAATAATCACTGTTGGATCTGGAGCCGGAGCTGGACCACCTGGTACAATTGTTTGAGCTGCGTTTGATGCTGTTGGGTCTGTTACGTCATTCACCGTAATTGTTTGAACCACGTTAATAGTGTTTCCACAATCATCTGTAATGCTATAAGTTCTTGAAATTGTTTCTGGACAACTTAAGCCGTCAGACA
>JBLFXO010000037.1:0-17881 GCA_047609865.1 Arenicella sp. | reverse complement strand
AAGATGGCAACAATGATTTTTTCACCTTTGATTTCAGAGCACAGGCTGTTACTCAATTTAATTGTGTGATTGTGAATAGATGGGGAACTGTTGTTCACGAAATGAATGCTATCACTGATCAGTGGAATGGAACCGACAAAAATGGTTCTACTTGCAATGATGGCACCTACTTTTATACTTATGAAGGAGAAGCCGAGAACGGAGAAACCTTTGCAGGGCAAGGAACTGTTAATATATTCAACGGACAATAAGAACATTTAATATTTTTGAAAAGGCGTTTTGAGGTTTAATCCGCAAAGCGCCTTTTTTATTTTAATTCATTACCTTGGCCGTACTCATGCAACTATTCATTTTGCAGTTGCGTTTGATTTACATAACTAAACCGCCATGAACAAATTATATTTTCTTTTTGCCTTAATGTTAAGTACCACTCTTGCATATTCTCAAGAGATTTGTGATAACGGTATTGATGATGATGGAGATGGGCTAATTGATTGTCTTGATCCTGATTGTTTAACTAGTCCTGATTGTCCAGCTTTTGCTGTCCCAGGAGCATGTTTGCCAATTGGCTATTATCCAGATATTACTGGAACAGAAAGTGGCTTTAAAGCGGCCAATCAAACGGCTGATGTCAATATTCCTATTCCAGCAAATACTGAGAAACTATCTTTGATTATTCAAGGGGTTTATCAGCAAGGAGCAGTAGATAACAACACAGGCTATAATGACCTGAATTGGGGAGAAGAAAGAGTTGTTTGGGGTAGAGTTGAGGTTGATCTTGATCTTGGAATATCTTCAGGTTGGATTGAATATTTTATGAATAACAATGAGAACAAAAGATTTTCTTGGGTAGACCAGCCCTTGTCTGCAGCAACTACTGATACCTATGCAACCGTTGGTTGGGATTTTGGCGAAATTACAGATTTTGAAATGTCATTCAATGAGGTAGGAACCAACTTCGTGGTTGGTTGTACTAGACCAGATGTTGACATTGCTTATTATACGGTGAATTATGGGAATTTTGCAACTCAGTCACTGCAGAGAATTGATGGCGCGAATCCTACTCAATATCCGGCTTATCTTGCTGCCGGAACCAATTCTGCCACTATTGATATGATACCTGCACCAAATGATCCTGATGTTATTTTAATCAGATCTTTCGGTATTAATCAAGACAGATACGGAACCAATGGAGTTTTAGTAAGTGATTTGAGAGAAGAGACGTTAGATTTAAAATACATTGTGTGTGACCTAAATACTATGACAGCATCTGGTGTTCTTACCGTAAATGGCGGAAATTTACCAGAAGCAAATACAACCTTTACATTCAAAGATTACGATTTAACATCTGGCGCATTAATAACTGCTAACGCAACCTTGTCAGGTGATTTTGTAGGGAATGCTACTCCTCCGCAACAAATTGTGGTTGCCGATATGATAATTCAAGTGATAGGTGATCAGTTGACCTTGACTAGGGAAGGTGAATTTGGAAATGATTATAATGAGATGTACTATATTGAATTTCTGAAGTACGCGAACCAGCCATACACTTCTTCATTCTTTATTACAGATAATGCTTACAGTTCTCCTTTTGATATTGGATGGGATCCAACTGGATTAAATAATGGAACTAGTGTAGATGGATTTGTTGATTTTACTATTCCTCCTGGGTCTAAAAGAGCATTTTTGGAGATGAGAGCAAACGGTCTTTGGCATCAAACAAATTTAACTGCGCCAGCCGTTGGATTGTCTTCAATCAATAATGATAATCAGATGTATGCATTCTCAGAAGTGAATTTTGATCTTTTAGAAACTACAGGTTATTTCGCGACATTGACAACAACCACTCAACAACAAATTTATGCATGGCAGAATGTGCCGATTAATCCCCTTGTTGATATTACTACTACTGGTATTTATGGTCAACTACCGAACACTGATGAGAGAATTAACTTCGAAATAGTTCCGCCAGACATTCTTAGAGTCCACCTGAGCAATGATGAGGTAGCTTATGAGAGAATAATGAACATTACATTCTTGGGGTCAAAAATTAACTTGGTATACAGTTCCTTTACTCAAAATACGGCAACGTATACAGGTTGTGATTCTGTTTACTTTGATATGGAGATTTGTAATTCAGGCGGAGCCGATTTAACTCAGGTCGTTCCGATCTCGTTTTATGATGGTGACCCAACGGTTGACCCGACAGCAATTTACTTGCAAACAGAAGATTATAATTTAAATATTGTTCAAGGGCAATGTGAAACGTATGTCTTTGGCGTTGACATATCTGACCTTGGTGGAGCAACTTCAGGTGACATTACAATTGTATTGAATGATAACGGAATGTATTCAGGAACTCCTGGATCTCAAATTCCTGATACTTGGGATATTGATTCTTTAGAAGCTCAAGGGAATACAGTTCTTGAATGCGAGTTCAATCAAAACATTATCTCTGCAGCTTGGATGCAAACACCGCCACCACCTCCAACGGTTAACTTCAATCAAAATACGTTTACAATTTGTCCTGGAGAGGATGCAACAATTATTGCCACTCCGATTGGTACAACAGGTGAGTTCACAATGCAATGGACACCTGGTGGTGTAGCTGATACTTTGCTTTCTATAACTGTAAATCCCGCAGTAGAAACCTGGTATTATTATGAATTATCAGATGTTTGTCATGATATTATTGATTCGGTGAAAGTTGAAATTGGAGAAGTAAATATTACAGATATTAATATTGTGGATGCAACAGATTGCCCTGGTCAAGTCGGATTCACGCCTGGCTCAATTGACATCTTACCATCAGATCCAACTTGGACATATACATTAGTTGGTGGTGGAAATACTTTCGGACCTCAAAATAACGGTACATTCGGAAATTTAGGAGGACAAACTTATTTATTGACTGTAGTTGATGCTGCAGGATGTCAAACAGACACCGCAATCACAGTTGGCCTTGGCGCGAATGCTGTTACAGCAGTCTTTGTTCTAGATTCTGTGAGAGATGTTACTTGCTTTGGTTCAAATGATGGTGGAGCTTATGTCAATACTTTAGCTGGCGGATTATTACCTCCTTATGATGTTACTTGGGATCACACATCAGGAAATCATTTAACAGTTCCAAATTTACCTATCGGTGGCGCATCAGATGTTGATGACTTATTTGGTGGGCAATGGGTAGTAACAGTTACTGATCAAGCAGGATGTGCATGGTCAACGGCATTTGATATTTTTGAACCAGACTTGTTGACATTAACTTTCAACTATAATGATCCAACCTGTTTCGGATTCAATGACGGTTCAGTTACTATTAACTCTGAAGGAGGAAATGGTGGTAATATATTTTATATTGAAAATACTGGTGGTACACAGTTGAATTCTGGAAACTCAAACACAGCGAATCAACTAGTAGAAGGAACTTATAACGCTACTATTACTGATCAAAATGGATGCCTCACTTCAGGTTCAATCTTATTAGAAGATCCAGGGCAAATTGACGTTGACTTAGACTTGACAATGCCATTATGTGCAGGTTTTTCAACTGGAGTAGCTATTGCTGATACAGTTTATAACTACACTGGTTCTTATGATCAAATTGCTTACTTCTGGAATCCTGACATGGGAAATCCAACAGGAATTGGAGCGGATACAGCAATGGGCTTAACTGCTCAAGATTACATTTTGACAATTAATGATCAAAATGGATGTTCTGAAGTATTTGATTTTACAATAACTGAACCTGATCCAATGTTATTCTCTCAATTAGGGTATGATCCCGCGTTCTGTAGATTATTTAATTACCAAAATGGAAATGGTGTAGTTTATGTAGCCGCAACAGGTGGAACTGGAAACTTTACTTATTTGTGGGATGATTATGCCAATGAGACATCTTCTAACAATTCTACTTGGGGTGGTTTAAATCCAGGTGGATATGCGATTCTTGTATTAGACGATAATGGATGTGAATTAAGAGATACGGTTTACGTGGATTCGTTAAATCCAGAAGCAATTTATGATCCTACTTCTCCGCAATTCCTTACTACAGGCGTTTGTGAAGGCACAGCAGTTGTAGATGTTCACTTCGAGAATCAATCGGTGAATTATTGGAATGATAACAATCCTAATGCGGATACAACTTTCTTTTGGAATCTAAATTACGACCCATCTAACCCTAGTTTTGGGTGGTTCATTTCACATAATCCTTTAGATGAAATTGACACGTCTTACGGTCTTGGTGGTACTTATGAGGTCTGCTTAGTTGCTTTAAATAAGAATGGATGTTCTGATACAACTTGTAAAGAGATTTTGGTATTTGATCCTTTACTTTTTGTGCCTCCAAATGTGTTTACTCCAGACGGTACGGGCTTAAATGAAGTCTTTACTTTCTACGATAAGTCACAGGCAGTTTCAGAATTTAGCTGTGTGATTGTTAATAGATGGGGAGTTACCATGTTTGAGTTTAACGACATTACCGATTCTTGGGATGGAACAGACAAGAACGGTTCAGATTGTAATGATGGAGTGTATTTCTATACCTACGAAGGAGCCGCTGAAAACGGAGACGTCTTCAAGGGTCAAGGAAACGTAACTCTCCTTCGAGGTAAGTAAATTGAGCGCATATTTATCTTTCGAGGCCATTCAGAATTACTTTTCTGAAGAAGATTTTGTAATTGCTACTTGCCAGCAGATCCATAAAGATTTGGCTGGATTAGTGAATACATTTCAAGCGTTGAAAATTGATTTTTCTGAAGATGTATATCCGCAATTAGAAACTCATTTAAAAGAGATACTACTAGGTTTGAATGATTCCAATCTTCAACAATTTGTTTATCAAGTTGATTTAAAAGAGGACCTATTTTTAAACGCAATCTCAGCCCAAGATGAGTACGAAGAGCTATCTTTTTTGATCATTCAAAGAGAGGCCCAAAAAGTTTATTTTAAAATCCAATATTCGTAGTCACATTTATTCGGTGTTCTAAGGTTATTCATGTTTAATTAATTTTTAGATTTGTATAGACTGGTAGAAACCTAAAAAGACCATGGATAAATTCACATATATTGGAAATAGTGATGTAAACGCTATTGAAGATTTGTATCAAAAATACGTATCAAACCCAGAATCTGTAGACATTCAATGGGCCCGCTTTTTTGAGGGAGTTGATTTTGCAAAAACAGATTTTGAAAACGAAGGAATTCCTGAAAATTTTCAAAAAGAATTTAAGGTTCTTAACTTAATTGACGGCTATCGCACAAGAGGACATTTGTTCACCAAAACGAATCCCGTAAGAGAAAGAAGAAAGTATGCGCCTACTATGGCCATTGAAAACTTTGGTTTAGAAGCTGCAGATTTGAATACAATATTTCAGGCAGGTGAGGAAACAGGTATAGGACCTGCAACTTTGCAACAAATCATTGATAATCTTGAAGAAACTTATTGCCAATCAATAGGGATTGAATTTGCATACATCCGCCAACCAGAAAGAATACAATGGTTTAAGGATCATATTGAATTAAAAAACAGACCTAAATTTACGGCTGAAGAGAAGAAACACATTTTTAGAAAGATTTCATCAGCCACCATTTTTGAGCAGTTTCTTGCCAAAAAATATGTTGGTCAAAAGAGATTTTCAATTGAGGGAGGAGAAGCATTAATTCCAGCATTAGATGTTCTAATACAAAAAGCTGCTGAATTAGGAGTTAAAGAGGTAGTTGTAGGAATGGCTCACAGAGGTAGATTAAGTACTTTGGTTAACATCTTTGAGAAAGACCACGAATCAATCTTCTGTGAGTTTGACGGAAAGCAATTTGATAGTGATGAATCATTTGACGGTGACGTCAAGTATCACTTAGGTTTCTCTTCTGACGTAGATACGATAAGTGGAAATAAAGTTCATTTAACATTAGCCCCTAATCCATCACACTTGGAAGCGGTCGATCCTGTTGTTCAGGGAATTGCAAGAGCAAAGATTGACGATTATTTAGGAGATGAAGGAGATATAATTCCAGTTGCAATTCACGGTGATGCTGCGGTTGCAGGTCAGGGTGTTGTGTATGAAGTGATTCAAATGGCTCAGTTAGATGGGTACAGAACTGGAGGAACAATTCACGTTGTAGTTAACAATCAAGTTGGTTTTACAACTAATTATAAAGATGCTAGATCTTCAACTTACTGTACTGATGTTGGTAAAACAACTTTGTGTCCAGTGTTCCATGTAAATGGAGATGACGTTGAAGCTGTTGTTCAGGCAATGAGTATTGCTGTTCAATACAGACAAAAGTTTAATAGAGATGTTTTCATTGACCTCTTAGGATACAGGAAATATGGTCATAACGAGGGTGATGAGCCTAAGTTTACACAACCAAAATTATACAAGGCAATTGCTAAGCATGCAAATCCAAGACAAATTTATTTAAATCAACTGATTACAGAAGGTGTTCTTACAGCGGCTGAAGGTAAAAAAGTTGAGGATGATCACATGGCTTTATTGGATAAGGCTTATGAAGGTTCTAAAAAGCAAGAGAAAGCAGTAGTTTTAAATTTCTTAGATGATACTTGGCAAGGATTCAGACACGGCAAGGAAGCTGATTTTGATAAATCACCAATCACTTCTATTTCTCAGGGAAAAGTAAAAGACTTGGGTACTAAGTTGGCGACACTTCCATCAGACCTTAAGTACTTTAGAAAGATTAAGAAGTTATTGAATGACCGAATTGAAATGCTTGATTCTGATCGATTAGATTGGGGTATGGCAGAGATGTTGGCATATGCCTCTCTTCTTGAAGAAGGACATCCTGTAAGAGTTTCTGGACAAGATGTTGAAAGAGGAACATTCTCTCACCGTCATGCAGTTGTTAAGACTGAGGATGATGAGCAAGAAATCATAACATTAAACTTACTTCACAAAGACCAAGCGAAATTTCACATATACAATTCATTGTTGTCAGAGTATGGCGTTTTAGGATTTGAATATGGGTACTCATTAGCGACTCCTAAAGGTTTAACTATTTGGGAGGCACAATTTGGAGACTTCTATAACGGAGCTCAAATTATGGTGGATCAATTCATCTCTTCAGGAGAAGATAAATGGTTCATTCAATCTGGGTTGGTATTGTTATTGCCGCATGGATATGAAGGAATGGGTGGAGAACACTCATCAGCTAGAATTGAAAGATTCTTGCAAATGTGTGGTGATTTAAATTGGCAAATTTGTAATCCAACAACACCAGCAAACAACTTCCACTTGCTAAGAAGACAAATTCATAGAGAGTTTAGAAAACCATTGATAGTATTTTCTCCAAAGAACTTATTACGTCACCCTAGAGCAACTTCAAAAATTGAAGATTTGGCTAAAGGAGGATTCCTTGAAGTGATAGATGACAATGTGACGAAGTCAAAAATTGACACTATCGTATTATGTTCAGGTAAGTTCTACTATGATGCTACAGCTGAGGCTGAAGTTAGAGGAGTTACAAATGCTTCATTCGTAAGAATAGAACAAATGTATCCTTTCCCTCAAAAGCAATTAGATGCCGTATTGGCTTCTTACAAAGGAGTGAAGAATATCATTTGGGCACAAGAAGAGCCTGAAAATATGGGTCCTTGGAGATACATGGCCATGACAATGAGAGATAAGAACTTGGATGTTGTTGCAAGACCTTCATCTGCTGCTCCGGCGGCTGGATCAAGTGCTGTGCACAAGAGAAGATTAAAAGAGTTATTTGACAATCTGTTTTCAACGATTGCGGGTAAATAAGAATTAAATAAAAGGAGATAAAATGTCTGTATTAGAGATGAAAGTCCCTTCACCGGGAGAGTCAATTTCAGAAGTAGAAATCGCAATGTGGCTAGTAGCTGATGGTGATTACGTTGAAAAAGATCAAGCAATTGCAGAAGTAGATTCTGACAAAGCAACACTAGAATTACCAGCTGAGGCCGCAGGTACAATTACATTTAAGGCTGAAGAAGGTGATGCCGTTGCAGTTGGAGCTGTTGTATGCCTAATTGATACGTCTGCTGAGAAGCCGGCTGATTTTGTTTCAGCTGATGCTGCCCCTGCGGTGGCAGTAGTTGAAGCTGCTCCTTCAAAAGCTGTCACTTCGAGCGAAGTCGAGAAACCAAATCCAAATCCGGTTAAAGCTGCGCCCGCTAAAACGAACCACGCAACTGGACATCCTTCTCCTGCTGCAGGCAAATTAATGTCAGAGAACGGAATTGGAGCGAACCAAATTAGCGGTAGCGGAAAAGACGGTAGAATTACTAAACAAGATGTTGTTGCAGCAATGGCTGGAGGTTTCTCAAGCTCTCATGCACAAGGTTGGGGTGGAACAAGAGATTCAGCTCCTAAGAAAATGTCAATGCTTAGACGTAAAGTTGCTGAGCGTTTAGTTGCTGTTAAGAATGAAACTGCAATGTTGACTACTTTCAATGAGGTGGATATGAAACCTATCATGGACATCAGAAAGAAATACAAAAAAGCATTTGGTGAGCATCATGATATCGGATTAGGATTCATGTCGTTCTTCACAAAAGCAGTAACGGAAGCATTGAATGTATTCCCATCTGTGAACGGACAGATTGAAGGAAAAGAAATGATCCTTCACGATTATGCAGATATCGCTATCGCGGTTTCTTCTCCAAAAGGATTGATGGTTCCGGTGATTAGAAATGCTGAGCAAATGAGTCTTGCCGAGATTGAAAAAGAAGTTAAAAGATTGGCCTTAAGAGCTAGAGATGGTGATTTAACTCCGGATGAAATGACTGGCGGAACATTCACTATAACAAATGGAGGTGTATTCGGATCAATGTTATCTACTCCAATTATTAACCCTCCACAATCTGCGATTTTAGGAATGCACAACATTGTTGAGCGTGCGGTAGTTATTAATGGAGAGATTGTGGTAAGACCAATAATGTATGTTGCCTTATCTTATGATCACAGAATCATTGACGGAAAAGAATCGGTAAGCTTCTTAGTGAAAGTTAAACAGATGTTAGAAAATCCTGAGAAAATGATTTTTGGAGGTAAAGATCCAATTGAAGTATTGTTAGGTTTATAAATGATAGAAGATGAGAATTAGATTAGGATTTATAGGAGTATTGACTTTTTTATTGAGTTCGTTTTCTTTTGGGCAAGAACTTGAAGGTTCTTTAGTAGAAGGTGTTTTAGAACAAGAAGCTGGAGTTTATTCAATTGATGAATCTTCAAATGTGGTTGCGAATGAAGAGAACAATTCAAGAGCAAAAGTTGATCAAAATCTTGCTTCGAGACCTATAAAAACTAAGCGGGCTAAGGTAAAAGTTAAAGATATTGTTAAGGCAATAAAGAAGGCTAAAAAAGTAGCTGGAGGTGTGGATGTTATGACAATTCTACTGATCATATTGGCGATTGTTCTACCTCCATTAGCAGTAGGAATATTTGAAGGTATAACGGGTAGGTTTTGGCTTGTACTAGTGCTTTGGTTGTTAGGCTGGGTTGCTTTTGGAATATTATTTTTCATAATTGGAGGACTAGCGGGTCTCTGTGCGCTGGCCGCCGTAGTTTTAGCACTACTAATAGTCCTCGGAGTCTGGTAGTCTAAATCAAAATTTTGAAACCTGTGTAAAGAAATTTAAACAGGTTTTTTTATGCCGTTGAATAACGCTTACCTGCCAATGTTTTCAGCAATCCTTTCATCTCTAAATTGAAGATATGTAAACTAAGGTCAGATGACGAAAGCTTAAGTTCAAATGCCAAAGCATCAAAATCAACAGTCTCTTTTTCTTTTATTAAATCAATGATTGCTCGTTCGTCCTCATTCAAATCTTCAATGAGTTCGTTCATTGCCTCTTGAACACTTTCATCTTCTTTCTCTTCCCATCCAAGAACTCTAACAATGTCTTCGGCTGAACTAATAAGGTGTGCCCTGTTTCTTTTTATGAGGTTGTTACAGCCTTTAGATGACTCTTTATCTACGGGTCCAGGAAACGCAAATACTTCTCGGTTATAATCATTGGCCAGATTTGCTGTAATCAATGATCCACCAGCCTCTGAACTTTCAACAACGACCGTGGCCATACTTAAGCCCGCAACGATTCTATTTCGTTTTGGAAAGTTAGCGGGGTCTCCAACCACTCCTGACATAAACTCAGTCACCAAGCCTCCGTTTTCTAACATGCGTTTAGCTAAAGGTCTGTGAGCTGCTGGATACATGGTGTCCAGGCCATGACCTAGAACACCAATAGTTGGTAAGTCATTATGAATGGCGGCTTCATGTGCAGCTTTATCAATGCCGTGAGCTAAACCACTTATGATTTGAACTTTATGCGGAACCAAATCTTGAATTAGCTGATCACAAAGCTTTTTTCCGTAAGAGGTTGATTTTCGCATCCCAACAATTGAGATGTTATTCTGGTTGAAATTCACTTTACCCAATGCGTATAACACGATTGGGCAGTCATTAATTTCTTTTAATTTTTGGGGGAAATTTGGGTCTTGAAAATAATAGAGCTGTACGTTATTCTCTTCAATAAACTCTATCTCTTGCTTGGCCCTTTCTATTGCTTTGTCTCTATCTAATCCATTTATAAAAGAAGAAGTGAAACCGTCAATCTTTGCCAAAACAGATTCCTTCTCAGTGAATATTTCTTCTAAAGAACCAACAGCATCCAACAATAGCCTTGACTTTATTGGTCCCAATCTATTAAGATCACTCAACGCTATTTGATATACTCTTTCTTCCACCACTTCAAATCTAATAAAAAGATTAAAATATCGTCAACAATTTGATGAAAAAACAAACAACAGTTTGCTCAATGCTTTTGTCATTTCAAGATTTAGTGATGTCGTAAGCTTCTCATTATCTATAAATTGGAGTACACTTATTACCCAAAACACATGAAAAAACTATTACTTATTTTATTATTGGTCCCACTATTTTCTAACGCTCAAGTTGATTTGAGTATTGACACCGTATTTCATAGAAGTGGGGTGGGCGGACATTTTGATAAGGGATTGGAGTATTATTCAATTCCGGGTTGGGCTGACACTCCACAGGACTATTCCTGTTCTGTCACCAATAATGGAAGTTCTAATGCCACAAACGTGTATTTAAGGGTACAAGTACATTTGAGCAATTCACTCTATTTTGAATCTTTTTCCGATTCAGTTGACATTCCGGCAGGATTAAGTGATAGTCTTTTTGTAAATAATGCCTTTTCAGATTGGCAATACTTTTCTTCCGTTAAAGTCACATATATGCTCTTTCAAGATTCAATTGATGTGCAAGCCGCAAATGATTCTAGTCAATATATTCTTTCAAGTCATGATGATTATAGTAAAAGTCATCCATCAATCGTAAATGGTACGATATCACCTTTTGATGTCTCAGATTCAACATTTAGTATTGGTTCAATATTTGAATTTTACCAGGATGGAACTTTTGGAGGAATTGAAATATTTGTTGATTCAATTACTGATCCATCAGCATTAGTTTTTGCTCAGGCTTATAAATTAGACACTTTAAGTGGTTTGTTCTATTGGGCCGATCAAGGGTCAGACTATTCTGCAGTTTTAGGCGCTCAAAAGCTTTGTTTTTCTAATCCAGTTCAGTTTGTCGCCTCGGATAAGATTTTAGTAACTGTTGGAACATATTTGCAGGATGTGCATTTCAGATCAATAAAGGTGACAGATTCTACAGAAATAGCTGGTGTAAGCTGGACCGGCATTGTGTCATATTATGATCCGAATATTGGGCATGTGGATATTACAATATTGCGAGAAGAGGATTGTTTCTACAGCCTCCCCGAAAACGAATCAACCCCATCTTTCACCATCCATCCAAACCCATCTGCAAATCAAGTTCAGTTAATATATGAGCTCAGAGAATCTCAAAAAGTGGCTGTTTCTGTTGTAGATTTGAGTGGTAAAGAAGTCTTTAATTTAGAGCTTGGTGAACAGCTTTCAGGCAGTCAAAACGTCAAAATTGACCTTTCAGGGCTTGCAAATGGGACTTATTTCGTTAACCTAACATCTTCTAATTTCGCAGTATCAGAGCGTTTAATTATCCAGAGGTAGCGTTGAATAAGTAGAAAAAAATTTTCTTGCACAAATTTTGTGCCACGCTTTACTTGCGTCTAATAATTTTGTATATTTGAATACATACCATTACAAAATGTTAAGACAAACCTTAAGTCATAAACTTTTACAGAAGTTATCTCCTCAACAAATTCAGCTCATGAAATTGTTGCAAGTTCCTACTATGGAGCTTGAAGCGAGAATCAAAGAAGAGATTGAAGAAAACCCTGCCCTTGAAGAAGGTGCTGAAGAGAAAGAAGAATTTGAAGATGATTACGGGGATGAAGCTGAAGTTTCAGAAGCTGCAGAAGAATTTGACATCAATGATTATTTGGATGATGACCTTCCTCAATACAAGACATCAATCTCTAATCACAGTGCGGATGATGACGAAAAGTCCGTTCCAATTTCAGGAGGTAAATCTTTCCATGACATTTTAAAGAGCCAATTGGGTCTTAGAAAGATGACTGAAAAAGAAAGAGCAATTGCTGACAATTTGATTGGCAATATTGATGAAGATGGATATCTCAGAAGAGAGCTTGAAGCGATTGTAGATGATTTGGCCTTCACGGACAACGTCATGACAACTGAAGAAGAGGTGGAAGACGTATTATTCTTAGTTCAAGATTTTGAACCAGCAGGAGTGGGAGCAAGAGATTTAAGAGAGTGCTTGTTATTACAATTAGAAAGAAGACATCACGGCAGCATATCTATTTACACAGCCAAGAAAATATTAGAAAAGAGTTTTGATGAGTTTGCCAAAAAGCATTACGATAAGATCAAGGCTAAATTTGAGATTTCTGAAGAAGATTTAAAAGATGCAGTAGGAGAGATTACAAAGTTGAATCCTAAGCCAGGAAACTCACTTAAAGAATCTACCAATTCAAAAAACATCCAACAAATTATTCCAGACTTTATCTTAACTGAAGATGAGGAGGAGTTGAGCCTGTCATTGAATAGCAGAAATGCACCTCAGTTAAAAGTGAGCAGAACATACGAAACTATGTTGCGAAACTACGCGGACGGAGCCAAGAGTTCAAAGTCTGATAAAGATGCACTCACATTTGTGAAGCAAAAATTAGATTCTGCAAAGTGGTTTATTGATGCAATTTTTCAACGTCAACAAACACTGATGTTTACAATGAAAGCTATTCTTGAATATCAAAAAGAATACTTTTTGTCAGGTGATGAGACGAACTTAAGACCAATGATATTGAAGGATATTGCTGATATCGTTAAGATGGATATATCTACCATTTCCCGTGTTGCCAATTCAAAATATATTCAAACGCCTTATGGTATCATGTCGCTTAAGTATTTCTTCTCAGAGTCACTTACTACTTCTTCAGGAGAAGAGGTTTCGACCCGTGAGGTGAAGAAGATTTTAGAAAATGCAATTGATGCTGAGGTGAAACGTAAGCCCTTAACAGATCAAAAGTTGACTGACTTACTGAAAGAAAAAGGTTATAATATTGCGAGAAGAACAGTTGCTAAATATCGTGAACAGTTGAATATCCCTGTCGCCAGATTAAGAAAAGAGTTGTAGTCAAATGAAATACTTCGCAAAGGCTGTCTCATACATCTTTCATCCCATTTTTTTACCAATGCTCACATTGGTAATATTTTTCCAAGCTTCAACGATTCCGAACAGCTTCAAAAAATATGATGCGCTTTGCAATTTCGAATGGCAGTATCAAAGAATGTTCTACCTCATTTTAGGTTTACTCTTATTCGTTGCTCCTTTATTAAGCCTTGGTATCATGGTTTGGACAAGAGTAGTGAAAAGCATAGAATTAGAAGATAAGTCAGAACGCAATCTTCCTTTCATTATTGTATTGTTTTATTACGGATTTGCCTATTTCTCTCTGAGAACAAAATTTGACCCTTCGCTTCAACACGACACCATCATGTCATTTGTGTTTGGAATTCTTCTCGTTTTCGTTTTGGCCTTCATCATTAATTTCTACTATAAAATTAGCCTGCATGCTGCTGCCATCTTCGGAACTGCTGCTGCTGTAATGGCCTACTTTCAAACTCAAATTGAGAGCCCAATATGGATTGCCTTTGTTTTATTGATCATTGCCGGGATAGTTAGTTCTGCGAGGCTATACCTAAAAGCCCACACACTCAAAGAAGTACTCATGGGTATGCTTATCGGTGCTGTGGTTATGTACGTTTGTGTTTACAACGGGTTGTGGCTATAATCACGACTAGTCGACTATTTCCTGAATTTTAACGACTTATTCTTCGGCATTCTATTTGCTCTATGTATGTTTGACGGACTTTAAAATGAACGAAGATGATTAAGAAATTTATTATTCCTTCAGTATTAGCTGCCGCACTTTTATCAAGTTGTGGATTAGGAAAAGGTGGAAGTGATGAACCTGATGCAGGATTCTCAGTATTCCCAGTAGAAAAAGACAAAGAATTAGGAGCACAAGTTGCTCATGAGATTGAGAGCAATCCAACTGAATATCCAATTTTAGATTCTGCTTCAAACGTAGAAGCTTACAGATATATTTATGCAATTAGAGATAAAGTTTTAGCGACTGGAAAGGTTGAACATAAAGACGATTTTAAATGGCAGATTAGAATCATTAAGGATGACGAAACTTTAAATGCCTTCTGTACACCAGGCGGATACATCTACTTTTATACAGGAATCATAAAGTACTTAGACAACGAAGCAGAATTGGCGGGAGTTATGGGTCACGAAATGGCACATGCTGATTTGAGACACTCAATAAGACAGATGCAAAAAACAATGGGAGTTCAAGTACTCTTAAGTGCTGTATTAGGTGAAGAATCTGCTTTAGCTCAGATAACCTCTGGATTAATTGGATTGAAATTCTCTAGATCTCACGAAACAGAGGCGGATAGAAAATCGGTTGCTTACTTATGTGAAACTGATTGGCCAGCTGATGGTGGTGCAGGATTCTTTGAAAAGATTGCGGCTTCAGGCTCTCAAACTCCTCCTGAGTTTATGAGTACACACCCAAGTCCGGATAACAGAATTGAAAACTATCACTCATGGGCAACAGAATTAGGATGTCCTGGGAAATCTTTATATGAAGCAAAGTACACTGCTTTCAAAGCATTGCTATAAGCTTTATTAGCGTTGATTTAAATTCAAAAGTAGCGCTCTAAAGCGCTACTTTTTTTGTTATGATCAGTTTGTTGTTCTGAATGATACTCACGAAATATACTCCATCTTTATATGGTGTTTCAAAGCGTTTGCTCCCCATCCCAACATCTTCCTTCACTATTCTGCCTTTAGTATCATAGAGTACAAACCTGTACTCTTCGTCATTCTGTGTTTCAATATTGATTCTCTTCTCAAAACTGAAGACACGAAATATTTGTTTGAGCTGAACTGCAGCCGGCCCTTTAGTTGCTAGGCCAAATTCCTTTGGCGGATTATTTCTACCTAAAGTGTAATCCCCCATGACGCTGGCGCTTCTTAATTTGAATCTTCCTTCATTGTAGAAAGAGACATTGGTCACTAGCTTTAGATATAAAAGATTCATCTTCTCTGAATAGTTAGTCACTGCACCATTCTTAGCATCCTTATTGATCGGATTCCAATGTTTACCATCTTCTGATAAGTATACGGTTGCATGATTCAACTCACAGTTCTCAACGGCGTCAAAATCAAAAGCAATATTTAAATCTGAAAAACCAACGAGCTGATCTAGTCGTTTGGTAAAACTGATGTCGAAGTTGTTGGCTTGATGACTGAAAAACTCAATTTGTTTGTTCTCAAAATAGATATTGACAGCATCCGAAACACCATTAATCATCCAGCCATTAAAACCACTTTCTGATCCTTCTCCGCAACTATAAAGTTGCTCCATTCTATTCTTTGAATTGTCATCTGTAAATCTGTCAACTGATGAGTTGCAATCTGCGTCCATTCCGAACACGGCAAAACTAAATACGGTGACTAATATCGCTCCAATCTTCTTCATACTACATCTACTTTATTCAGAAGGTATATTCTGTAGATGTATAACCTAAAAGGTTTAGATTGGTTACAATTGGCTAATCCTCTCTATTGTTTGATCAAGATTTTTTGTCTTTCAATATCTCCTGAAATCAACTTCACAGTATATGATCCAGCAGCAAGGCCATCAACATCTATTTTTGAGTTGGAGTCAGTCAGTGCAGCTTCATAAACTATCTTACCTGTAAGGTCGATTATGAATATTTGATAGTCATTCAAGACATCACTCATTTCAACAGTGAATATACCGGTAGTGGGATTTGGATAAAGATTGAACTCAAATCTATAATCTGATAGCCCAGAACCATCAGGAGCAATTATTCCATCAGCCTTATTTGATCGAGAAGAGTTGTAATCAGTAGCCTTAGTACTTGTACAAGTTAAGGGGGGTGTAATGGCAATGTAATATTCTAATCCATCAAAAGTTCCTGGGTCGTCAGTATATGAGAATGAATTAGATGCAAGGCTAGTTAAAGGAACCCATCCAGATAAAGTAGTGTTTCTCCAAATATCGAAAGTAGGATAAGTAAAGCCTTCGTAATCATCCCATGATAAGTTAACTAAGCCACCTAAGCCCTGACTAATTACCAAGTGAATCGTTTTATGTATGTCACTTAGTTCTCCTTCAATTCCACAAAGATCAACTGCTGAAATTTTGTATCTCCATGATTTAATTTGAGGAGAGGCAATGGTGTCATTAAAAAATGATTCATCTGCGTATAGCACAGAATCCACGAATTGATAGCTGCCAGCAACTGAATTTTCTCGGTAGATGTTAAAGTGTGAAATATTAGTACTAACTGGTTTCTCCCAAACTATTCTATTTGTGTTTGTAGTCTCGTCCACGGTTACCATACAAATTAATTGATCATTTGGTTGAGCGTTTCCAAGCTGAACAGAGGCTGTTCCTATACATGAGTTCGCATCTTCAACGACAATTGAATAAAAGCCTGTTGGTAATCCCGTAATATCTTCTGTGTTGTCTCCGTTCGACCAATCTATGTTCGCTATTGCAAAAGAACTATTGATAGTTGTATAAATTTCACCTAATCCAGAACAGCTAACTTCAACAATACTATCAATTGAAATTACCGGTCCGCCGTTTTCATTTAATGTTAAATTTTCCAGTTTTGTACAGCCATTGCCATCTGTAATTACTACGAAGTATGTTCCACCTTCTAAGTTTTCTATTAATGCGTCATTATCAATGGACGACCCACCTCCTTCAAACCACTCGTAATCAAGTGGAGCTGTACCACCAGTTCCAAGAGCTTCTAAAGATCCATCTCCCAATCCACAGTTTGCTTCAACAACTTGAACATTAGCAAAAATTTCTCCAGGGTCAGTAATGGTAAAAGACTGAATGGCTTGACATCCACCATTATCTGTTACTGTTACATCATAAATTCCCGCAGTCAAATTGCTAATATCTTCAGTACTTGCGCCATTTGACCATACAATTGTATATGGACCCGTTGTGCCTGTAATAGTTAAATCTACTGAGCCATTTTCATCTCCAAAACAATCAATTTGAGAAGTAATATCAGAAAGAGTGAATGCTGTAGAACTGATCGCTGCGGCACCTGCAGTTGTGCACCCTTCAGCATTCGTGACATTCACAAAATAAGATCCCATTGCTAAATCACCAATTATTGCAACGTCACTTTCTCCATTACTCCAGTAAACATCATAATTAGATATTGCATCACCACCATTAATACTTACAGAAGCCCCTCCATCTTCGTTTCCACAAGACGTAGGACTTGCAGTTACTAATAAGCTTGGTGTTGGGTCAACGATCAATGTAGATGTGTCTTTA
>JBLFXO010000036.1:0-17915 GCA_047609865.1 Arenicella sp. | reverse complement strand
CTTCGTCAGAAGGATGGATATAATGAACTTCTCCAAACCGAGTGTTCTTCAACATGAAATTCCAGCGATTCAAAGTATGCTGCAATATCAAGATTGTTTTAGTTCTCGGTTGCGCTAGTTCTAGTCGCGAAATCTCGTCGCGATTAAAAAGCAAATCTTCTGCACCTTGCAATGCTCCGGAAGTTTCAATTGAGCCTAAGACATTTGTTTTTGAGAAGTTAAATGCAGCCCTAGCTTTGAACAAGCCTTTTCCAATTTTTTTTGAGAAGTCGGCACCAACGTCAAATCCCATAGTTTCTGAATTAATTCCATTCAAAAATATTTGTGCCGTGCTGGCTCCTCCTGGATTTAAGATAGATTCAAATCCAGCCCCCAACTGACCTGACAAAACAATTCGGTCTTTAATTCCAATATAATAAGCATCTGCAGACATTGAGAAGCTTTCAGATATTTTCGCAGTGAAACCTGCCGATACATTGAGTGATTTTTCTGGCATTAAGCCGTCAGCACCGAATGCTTTCGCAGTTGCACTTTCATTATTGAACGTACCTACTTGCAAGGCCTCTCCATTTACGAACTGAGTCCCGACATTTGAGAAATAAATTTGATGTAAGGATGGCGCTCTAAACCCTGTATTATAGGAAGCTCTGATCGAAAACTTATCAGAAAATTTATATCTACTCGCTACTTTCCAACTTAAATTACTTCCGAAAAGCCCATAATTTTCAAATCTCAAAGCGGCCGCTAAAAGCCACTTTTCTGTCAAATTAATTTCTAAATCAACATAGCCAGCAAAATTGGTTCTGTTCTTTCTAAGCGAATTTTGAGGTTGAAAACCAGGAAACACTTGGAATCCCGCTGCTTTTTCCGCACCAGAAGATGTGGTGTCTCCACCATCAGTCCATGACTCAACCTCACCAGCACTAATCTCATATCGCTCTAACCTAAATTCAGACCCGAAACCCATATTGAAACCCTTCAAAAACCATAGAGAATCTAACTTTTTAGAGAAATCAAAGTTTGTAATATTCTGATTATACTCGAATCCGCCGGCATAAACTGTAGTAGGAGAAGCAACGCCCATTGATGCATTATTAGAATTATTCACCGTGAAATCAAACTTGTTGTTTCCAGTTGAGTTTGAAAAATCAATCAACCAACCGTTCTTTTCATTTCTCATTCCAAGAGTTACTGAATTATCCACGATATCAGTTTGAATTTCAGGAGAGAAGCCATTTGGAAAGAATTCTTCAACCACTTTTTCTTCTTGATGAGGAAGACGATAAAATCCATGAGCTTTTCCTTGACGGTAACTTATTCCGCCATTTGCATAAAACTCTCCTTTTCCCTTCATTGGCAATAAAAGGTTTCCGAAAGTAGTTGCATCAAATATAGAACCAGAACCAATCTCCATAACTCTTTGATCCTTGTAAGGGTTCTGATTCCAGAAATCGTTTTGTGAAATTAAAATTGCATCAAGTGAGTCATTGCTGTCATAAACATTTCCAGTATAGTTCCCTGCTCTATTGTAAGCTTCTCTTTGTTTAAATTCAAAGGTCACATTTAAGAATCCACCATTTTCAAATTCAAGGCCATAGTTAGCATTAAGCTGCGCCTCCTGCCCGTCTCCAATTAATGTTGGATTATATGCAGCGCTGATGGCAAACACATTTGTTTGCTCTTTAAGGACAATGTTAATTACACCTGCAATAGCATCAGATCCATATTGTGCAGAGGCCCCATCTCTTAATATTTCAATGTGATCAATGGCCGACAATGGAATCGCATTGAAATCTGTACTTACCGCGCCTCTTCCTATAGTTCCATTCACATTGATTAACGAACTTGCATGTCTTCTTTTTCCGTTAATAAAAACTAATAGTTGATCTGGTCCAAGTCCCCTCAAAGTTCCCGGATCTACATGATCTGTTCCGTCAGAAATTGTTTGTCTTGTTGAATGAAATGAAGGCACATGAAAATGTAAAAATTGACCCAATGTCATTTGCGTGGAGGCCGCAAAGTCAGCGGGAGAAATAATATCTACAGCTGCCGTACTCTCTAATTGAGATTTCGGTCCTGATCTGGTACCCACAGATGCATTTGCATCAACAGGACTTACTGAAGCTAGTAAGAAATCCTCCACTACCTCCAAGCTGTTAAATGAAATAGAAACTGACTTAGTTTGGCTTTTATACAATAAATACGAAGCCGTTATATTATAAGTACCAGGCTTAATCTCTATGCTATATTCTCCATTGATATCACAACTCGAAGTAATATTCGTTCCTACAACTGAAATTTTTGCTCCAGGTAGAGGACCAAAATCATCCGACACTTTTCCTTTTATTTCTCCTAATTGGGAGAATGAAGTACTGCTGATAGCAAGCAGTATGAAAAGGCAAATATTACAAGCAAATTTAGACATAACGACTTTATTAAATGGAGACCGAAGTCACTTATAATCTAGGGGGATTAGTAATTATATTTTCAGTGTCAGATTCAGCAAACTGTTCTTCAAGATGCTTTAAGAAAATCTCTTTATCCAGAGGTTTTTTCAAAAGGACTTTGCTAAGTCGTTGTTTTTTAAAACTTTCGAAATCTCGTTTCATATCAGAGTGACTCAACATAAATATTTTAGGGATAAATTCTTCAGCAAACAAATCGTTCACTTCGTCAATCCATTCAAAACCATCAATTACCGGCATCATGATGTCCAACAAAATGATATCCGGGAACATTCTATTCATCTTACTTTCTTCCTCAAGAAATTCTAATGCCGCTTCTGGATCATTGAAAACGTATACTTTTGAAATTGCAGGAATTTGCTGAAGGACTGATTTTGTGATGAATACATCAACTGTTGAATCATCAACTATGCAAACCGAATAAGAGTCTTTTTTCATTTTCGTAATATATAGCAGCTATAAATTTAGCGGAAACTATACAAAATACGAAAGTGTTTCTGACTATTCGCACGAAAACCCCAATTAGTCCATTTAATTAGAGCATTTTAATCTCTGTTCTTCTGTTATGAGCTTTTCCTTCAGCCGTGCTATTAACTGCAATCGGCATGGTCTCACCAAAACCTTTTGCAGTTAATCTAGATTCTTTAATTCCTTTTGAAATAAGATATTTTTTCACTGCTGTCGCTCTATTTTTAGAAAGCATCATATTTGAAGAATCATCTCCATCACTATCCGTATGACCGCCAATAACTATCTTTTGATTCGGCTTCAACTTTAAAAACTCAACGAGCTCGTTCAGTTCATCATATGAACTGCTTTGAATATCACTTTTGTTAGTTGCGAAATGTAAATTATCTAAGGTGAACGATTTTGTCTCCTCAATCATTACCTCCATCCACATCTCAGTATAAGATTGATTTGATTCTAATTTCGGAATCTCCAGAGAAGAATAATCTAAAGCATCACCAACACTTTTTAATTTGATATCATATTTTCCTGCCGGAAGTTCAATGTTGAATTTCCCTTTTTCATTAGATATCCCTTTGAATTCTTTTTTAGAAAGTTGATCAACAAATACAACTTGTTCGCCTTGGATAGCGATTTTTTCATAATCAGTCACGGATACACTCAAGGGCGCATTTTGTGCAAATAAACAAGTTTGAAATAATAAGGCTGAAATAATGAGTAGATTCTTCATAATAAAGTTTGTTCGTTTACTAGTTAATGTAATTCGAACGAAAAAGTAACTTTTTATGAATTTTAAAGAAGGTTTAATTTGCGAATTAAGCCTGAGACAATCTCTAGAAAGCGGTCATGTCTCAAGCTTTAACTCTACCCTTCTCCTCACACAATACATAACGCAAATTCAAAATTGGTTACAAAACAATATCAATTTGATTAACTTAGAATCGATTTTCAAGTACGTTTGGATTAAAAAAGAACATTTTGGGGGATTAGCTCATTTGGCTAGAGCGCTTCGCTGGCAGTGAAGAGGTAATCGGTTCGATTCCGATATTCTCCACCAAAGAATACATGACATGTTTTGTTTACATATTGAGAAGTACTAAGAATGGTCGATATTATATCGGGCAAACACAAGACATTTCCAAGCGAGTTTTACTTCATAACAAAGGAAAAGTTAAGTCTACAAAACCTTATTCGCCCTGGGAACTTATATTTTCAGAGGAATTTGGAACTAGAGGAGAGGCAATCCTGAGAGAGTCTCAGATTAAATCTTGGAAAAGCAGAAAAAGAATTGAGGCATTAATAAATGAGCTGGTCCCATAAAATTAGAATTCTATGAATTCAATTTTTAGTGGATCCTCGCCACGCTAAAAATTGAAATTTTAAGCGTGGCGGGACAGTGAAGAGGTAATCGGCTCCGAAAATCATATTTTCCTGAGTCCTCGAAATTGTAAATTTCGAGATTCGATTCCGATATTCTCCACCAATATAAAACTTGTGTTTGAGACTAAAATTCGCTGGACGAAATTTGCAGAGTCAGAACCTGACTTAGAAAAACTAATGATGGGTAAGTCATGTTCTAACACGAGGGTGAATGGAAGGTCTATACTCCTAGTTCACCATCAAGATCAATATTTCGCGGTCAAAAATAGGTGTCCGCATCAAAGAATTACGTTGGACAAGGCAAGTTGTGAAGACGGATTTATTGTTTGCCCTTGGCATAGGTATGGCTTCGATTTAAAAACTGGAAGAGGTGCAGGTCTTCATTTAGAGAATTACCCAATAGAGATTCGAGAAGATGGCTGCTTTATTGGCTTCGAGTATTTGAGTTTATTCTAATCAATACCGCACGTTCATTATAATAGAACCGCATACAAACCTTTGCTTTAAGGTGTTTTGTAAATTACAATTGTTTTTTTTGAACAAAACAGATCTTTAGTTGTTTTTATGATAGTAATACTATTATACATGCGATTAAAATAACTTTATATGCAATCTTTACTGTCAAATATTGTCATCAGAATAAACGACAAAGTCTATCTAAAAGATCCAGAATCAACTGAATTAGGCAAAAAAATCCTTACTCAAGGGATAGAAATGATAGAAGATCTGGGCTTTGAATCATTTACCTTTAAGAAACTTGCGAAGGAAATTGGCTCTACGGAAGCTTCTATTTATAGATACTTTGTGAGCAAGCACCATCTCTTGATATACATTGTTCTATGGTATTGGGGTTGGATTGAATATCGATTAGTTTTCGCACTAAACAATATCGTGTCTCCTGAAGAGCGCCTAATGAAGGCTATCAAAATCCTGACGGAAAAGGTTGAGCAAGACAGCACTTTCTTACATATCAATGAGGTGAAATTAAACAGAATTGTGATTTCAGAATCCTCAAAGATTTACTTCAATAAAAACGTAGACACTGAAAACTCAGACGGATTTTTTCTGAAGTATAAAAATGTGGTAGAAAGAGTTAGTGATATCATTCTTGAGATTAATCCAAAATATAAATACCCTCACATGTTGGTCTCTACAATAATTGAAGGTGCTCATCATCAAAGATTCTTTGCTGAGCATTTACCGAGATTAACCGACATAGTCAAAGGTGAAGATGCAGTGGTGTCTTTTTACCAAGCAATGGCTATTCAACAATCAACAACAAAATAAGATGCCTCAGATAGACGTAAGACAACCAATCAAAAGGTTTTGGCTGTTACTCAAGCCAGATAAAAACGAAATCAGAAATGTATATTTCTATGCTGTATTCAATGGTTTAGTATACCTGACATTGCCAATCGGAATTCAAGCGATTATTAACCTTATACAAGGTGGTCAAGTTTCAACAAGTTGGATCGTTCTTGTCGTTTTCGTTCTGATGGGAATAGGACTAAACGGTCTGCTTACCATCAGTCAAATGAGAATTGTCGAGAACCTGCAACAGAAAATTTTCACGCGTGCAGCTTTTGAATTTGCATATAGAATCCCGCGAATAAAAATGGAAGCTTTGTATAAGCATTACGCTCCTGAATTAATGAATCGATTCTTTGATATAATATCGGTTCAAAAAGGATTAGCAAAGATTCTAATTGATTTCATTACTGCCGGAATACAAGTAATATTCGGCTTAATACTGCTTTCATTTTACCATCCATTCTTCATCATTTTCAGCTTCGTATTGGTTGCACTGATTTTTGCAATATTCAAAATAACTGCTCGAAAAGGTCTAGAAACTAGCTTGTCAGAATCAAAAAGCAAATACAAAGTTGCCCATTGGTTAGAAGAAATGGCAAGAAATAATGTCACCTTAAAACTTGCCGGGAAAACTAATTTACACTTAGAAAGAACAAATGAAGAAGTAGGAGATTATATCCAACATAGACAAAAACATTTTAAAGTCTTGATTCAACAATTCGTGTTGATGGTTGGTTTCAAAGTTATTGTGGCAACGGGCCTCTTAGCAATTGGGGGAGTTTTGGTAATGGAGCAACAGATGAATATTGGTCAATTTGTGGCTTCTGAGATAATCATCCTCCTCGTTCTCGGAGCAGTTGAAAAATTAATACTGAGTTTAGAAACCATTTATGATGTTCTCACATCTCTTGAGAAAATAGGTCAAGTAACAGACTTAGAATTAGAAAGTACAGAGGGAGTTGAAATTTCGGAGCATTGTGGAGAAGATGGCTTAAGCGTAGATATATCACACTTAAATTTCACTTATCCTGGAAATGCAATTCCAACATTGAATGACATAAACCTCAACATTAAAAAAGGAGAACGCATACTCATTAATGGTAATAACAATACGGGTAAGTCTACTTTACTTCACTTAATTGCGGGCGTTTACCAACCCATTGAAGGATACATAGCCTATAATGGATATCCCCAAGGAAATTTAGAACCTCAAAACTTGAGATCAATAATTGGAGACTGTTTAATGGAAGAACAACTGTTTGAGGGAACGATCCTAGATAACATTGGAATGAGAAGAAAGAATGCGACCATGGAGAACATTAAATGGGCGGTTGATAATTTGGGTCTTACCGAGTTTATCAAGAGTCAACCAAAAGGTTATGACACCATCATTGAACCAGATGGTCAACATTACTCGAAGGGAACAATCGATAGACTTATTCTTGCAAGAAGCATTGCAGACAAGCCAAGACTACTCCTTATTAAGGATGCCTTTCAAAGTATAAAAACTCAAGACAAAACAGGAATCATAGATTTCTTAACTGACAAAGATCAACCATGGACCTTAATTGCTGCATCATCAGACATGTATTTAGCGAAGAAAATGGATCAAATTGTAAGATTAGAAGAAGGTAAGATTATAAAAGTCGGTAACTACCAAGAAATGAAAAATAATATTATTTGATATGTTAAATATTTCAAAAAATAGCATCCGATCTGGCTTTGAAGGAATCACACTTTCCACTCTCGAGGAAGTGGAGCAAAAAAAATCAGGGAAAATTGTTCGGCGATTATTGCTTGGAACTTTAATCATGCTTGTAATAATCATGTTTTTACCATGGACTCAGAACATCAGATCTTCTGGTCAAGTATCTACACTGAAGCCCGACCAAAGGCCGCAGACCGTTCACTCAGTGATTGGTGGGCGAATTGAAAAGTGGTTTGTGCAAGAAGGTGACTTAGTTAAAAAAGGAGATACCATAGCGTTCATCTCCGAAGTTAAGGACAACTATTTCGACCCACTATTATTAGATAGAACAGCCAATCAAGCTGAACTCAAAAAACAAAGCGTAGGCTCATATGATGACAAGGTAACCGCGCTGGACAATCAAATTATTGCCTTGGCTGATCAGAGAAATTTGAAAATGAAACAAGGTAAAATTAAATTTCAACAGGCCCAACTTAAAGTCACGAATGACAGCATTGCACTTCAGGCTTCAAAACTAAATTACTCAACAGCAAATGAGCAATTTCTGAGATACAAAGAACTATATGATGAAGGATTAAAGTCACTTACAGAACTAGAAAATAGGGAGATAAAGAAACAAAATGCCTTTTCTTATTTGATATCGGCAGAAAATAAATTTCTAGCGAGTCAATCTGAATTAATTTCAACGAAAATTGAATTGAGCAATATTCAAGTCATATATCAAACAGAGGTCGCTAAAGCAAAATCAGATAAATTTTCAGCCTTATCCAGCAAATTAAACTCAGAAGGAGATGTGAACAAACTAGAAAATCAATACTCTAATTACGAAAAGCGAAACTCACTGTATTACATACTTGCTCCTCAAGACTGTTACATAACCAAACTGATAGTAACAGGGATTGGTGAAACGATAAAGGAAGGGTCCCCCATTGTTGACATCATGCCTTACAATTATGATTTGGCCGTAGAAATTTACATTGAACCTATTGATCTGCCTTTAATTTCGAAAGGTGAAAAAGTCAGAATTCAATTTGACGGATGGCCTGCAATCGTTTTTTCGGGATGGCCAGAAGCTAGCTATGGAACCTATGGTGGCGAAATTTATGCAATTGACCAATACATATCTCCAAATGGTAAGTATAGAGCTCTAGTTCAGCCTGACCCTAATGACCACCCTTGGCCTGAGGCGTTGAGATATGGAGGTGGAACCAATTCAATAATGTTATTAGATGATGTACCTATTTGGTATGAATTATGGCGAAAAGTTAATGGCTTCCCTCCTAACTTTTATCATGAAAAAGGGATGTCAAAACCAAAGAACGAAAAATGAAAAAATTAGTTTTTTACATCTTATTTTTTGGTCTATCAAATGTAGCCTTGACACAAGAAAACATCATGAGTTTTGATGACTTTATTGGGATTGTTTTAGAGCATCACCCAATGTCAAGACAGGCAGATATCAAAAGTGATTATGGTATTACAAATCTGGCGAAGAGCAGAGGGAACTTTGACCCTAAGCTAGAAGGTAATATCAACCAGAAGTATTTTAAATCTGACCAATATTATAATGTCTCAAATATTGGTCTTAAGGTTCCAACCTGGTATGGTATTAGTTTTAAAGGTGGATACGATTTAAATTCTGGCGTGCAACTCAATCCTGAAAGACTCACTCCTGATGACGGATTGTGGTATGCAGGAGTTGAGGTTTCATTGGGTAAAGGTCTCATCATTGATAAACGAAGAGCAGAGTTCAAGAAAGCCAAAATATTTGCAAAAAGTGCCGAACAAGATAGACGACTCATGCTAAATAAATTAGTGCTGCAAGCCGGTTCAGCATATTGGGAGTGGTTCAAAGCCTATAATAAAATGATGGTTTATCAAAAAGCAGTAAGCAATTCTCAAGAAATTATGGATAATGTCCGCAAAGGAGCAATGATTGGCGATCGCCCATTCATGGATACTTTAGAAGCAAATGTTCAACTGCAAACTCAGCGCTTTAACTATATGCAAACCGAATTAGATTACCTGAACGCCATGGCCTATTTAGAAATCTACCTATGGAAAGATGGTTACCTGCCCTTAGAGCTGGACAGTAACACTTTTCCTCCATCCCATTTAGTTGTGAATTCCAGCATAATTGAACCGGAACTTTTACTTAAGGTGGATTCATTGAAAACCAATCACCCAGCCTTACTAAATGCCAATTACAAAATTGAAACAGAAAAAATCGAACTGAAATTAGCCTGGGAAAACGTTAAACCAAAAATTGATCTTAAATACAACGCACTAAATTCAGCAGAATTTGGTAACCCTGTTGAGAATTACAGCATTGAAAATTATGTTTGGGGAGCATCTTTTAAAATGCCATTATTTCTGCGAAAAGAACGAAATCAAATTAGACTGTCTAAATTGAAAGTAGAGCATCAAGAGCTCGATTTTGAAATAAAGTCACAAGAGATCGGATTTAAAATTGAATCCGCTATAAATTCATGGCAAACTTCTAAGAATCAAATTGATTTATGGCAGAGTACAGTGCTTGGATTTGAAAAATTACTTCAGAATGAAAACACGCTCTACGCTATTGGTGAAAGCTCATTGTTTAAAGTTAATTCGCGACAAAAATCTTACATCAATTCAGAGTTGATGCTCATAGAGACTGTTAAGAAGAATCAGAAAGCGGCTTTGAAGGCGAGATACATACTAGGAATATTAAATTGAAAGATATGATCACATTAAAAATAATCACGACAAGCATTGATTCTGCAGAAAAAATAACGGATTACTTATTAAGAGAAAAGCTCATCTTAGAAGCAGTAATCACTTCAAATTGCTCATTGTCAGCGTATCTATAAATTTCGTTCTTAACGATTAAAAATAGAGTGCCTGCAACTTGATGCATATTGCAGATTTTAAAACTTTGGTCGTAATCCGATTCGTTTTTTATCTTTTTACAAAGTTCGAGTTGCCTTTTATTATCTGAAAAGGAGTAACTGTGAATCTGTTGAAAATCGAAAACGAATATTTTATCTCCAAACATTCTAAATCGCAAAAAATCCTTTGACAGCTTCAAGAATAGAGGGATGAAGCTCAAACTCTACCAAAGAGTCTTCAGAAACCTTGAAAATTTGATTAGAAAAATTGGAGCACCAAATCGTATGTTCCGGGTCTTCAACGAGTCCAGAAATGTCATTTGAAATTTGAGATTCGCCTCTAAATAGAAAAAATTGTGATCCGTTATACCTTTTTAATCCATTTGATGTTCCTAACCAAAGGTAGCCCTGTTCATCTTGATGGAGGTCGTAAATAGTATTGCTGCCCAATCCTTCGTCATCTGTTAAATTCCAATAATAGGGTTGCTGCCCAAAAGAAGTTCCAATAAATGAGAAACAGAAAAAGACAAGAATTGACTTCATGCCACTAAAATATGGAATCCTTTAATTCATTCTGAAAAAATCTCCGAATTCATCAAATGATTTCATGAAAGGCGGCTATCTTTTCAAAATTGAAGGTGAGGAGATTTAGCTTTCAATCAATTCATATTCTTTAATGGTATCTGTCCAAATTTGGTTTTTGTTTAACCTGATAATTTCCTTAACCAATTTTGTAATGGCTTCTTGATTGAGTTCATCCTTTTGAATTTCTTCAATGAATTATTAAGTTCACAGCAGCCATAGCCATCAAATGAAATTCTGACGAGGGATATATGATTGTCTTTCGTTCTTCAAGACCTGCTTCTCTTCAATCACTGCAAATTTAAGTAAGCTTGATTTGCGTTTCTTTTCGTTCAGGAAATTGAAAATGATATTGCAGAGAGAGGCGGATAGTGATCGAACTCTATATGGAAAGACCTTTTAACACTTCAGGAACTACAGATAGAACTTGAAGAAGAATTCAATGAGAAAAACTCGAATTAAAGGTCCTCGATAAAAAACCTTTCGAATATCATAAGCCTCTGCCACCAGAAGTTCATGAAACATATAACGAGATGAAGAAAACCAAAAGAAGGAAAAAGAAGACGAAATGAACTTAACCACCCTATGAAATCTCTATAGAATATCATGTTAAGTTTATTTCCCTAAGGATCTTCTCACAAATCTACATTCTTTGAATTCTAAGCATTATATCCAATAGTTTGAATCAAAGTTTTAGCTCACTCTTATATCGATTGGTTTAAGTTCCGCACTGGATGTGTTTTCATGTAGACGTCAATTCTATTTTTCTTAAACATAATTCACTATTTGCATTAATTATTGTACGACTTGATTTATTGAAGGTTAATAATCAAGACGAGACTGGGTTTTCACCCAGACTCATCTTAACCTATTATGAGAACTTTTACTTAATACCTTGAATGATCGGCCCCATAGGTTTTTTGGAACGGATTGGGAGCAACGAACCTTAGTGAGAATTCAATTCCACCTCTTGCACTTGTTGCCGTCTTAAGACTTGAAACATTGATGTCATAACTCATGCCAAATCCCCAACTAGCATATTCTAAAACTATTTTGGCAGACACTGCGTCTCTTGTTCTCATATACCCTCCCCAGTAAAAGGCTGCTCCTTTTTTAAAACCAGTGAACTTTGAATCTTGAGCAAGAAGATGTCTAAATAACGTCCCAATATACACCTCTTGAGCTGGTCCTTGTCTATAAAACATAAAACCAGGACATATTGCCATTTTTGATGACTCCGCTAATGAGATTACTCCATTACCATGAACTACAATTTTCATAGGCAAACGCTCATCTGACCCAATAAATGAATACTTAGGTCGATTTAAGTGCATCACTGCTATCCCTAGGTTAAAATTTAAATCGTGATTATCCGTTACCTTGATATCTCCTGCAGTATTATTGAAGACCCAGCTCATTCCAGCTCCTATGTCAACTTTTGTAAAACTTGATTGGCCATTTGCCATTCCCCCAGCCAATGAACTATTGTAGTCAAAACCATCAAATTGTGAAGCCCATTGTAAGCCTGTCGCATCCATGCTTCTTTGAAAATATCCTATTTGCATACCTGCACCCAATCTATGATAAGGATTCAACTTTGTATGATAGGCTAAAGCAAAGTTACCTTGTCCGGTTCCCATATTAGCATCCCCGGCTTTATCACTGAAAAAATTTGCTCCTGCTGCTAAATACCCTTTACTTGATCTATCCTTATCATATCTCATATGAAAACCCAATCCAAATGTCTTATATGGAGATCCAACTGATCTCCACTGATCTTTGTAATTCATATTCACTTCCAAGTCATGAACTGCTCCCGCCATTGCAGGGTTTTGCTGTAAGGGATTCATATAGAATTGTGAAAAATGAATATCCTGTGAAAATATACTTGATGTAGCTATTACAAATACGATTGCTATTAAATTTTTCATTGTCTTGAATTTACTAATCTTATCTCACCAAACTTATGTTTCCAGTCATCTCTACCTTTTCACCACCTGCTTTTGTAGCTGTTAGTGTATAAACAAATACTGCTGTGCTCATTGGTTTTCCATTTCTCTTATGGGTTCCATCCCAACAGTCATTTTTATCATTGGTTTCAAAGACTATTTCTCCCCATCTATCATAGATTCTCATATGAACATAGGTCAAGCATCCTCCCATTACACATTCTAAACCATTTACATCTCCGGAATTTGGAGTGAACGCATTGGGTACATAGATATTTCCACAATCCAGGTTAACAAGAACTTGCGCACAAGCCGTATCAAGACAACCGTTATCTACTGCAATAACACAATACTCTGTTGAAGACAGTGGAGACGCAATAGGGTCTACACAATCATTACAACTTAGGTACTCATCTGGAGTCCAAATGTAAGTTGAACCTCCTGTTGCATTCATTTGAACATTTTCTCCCCAATTGATCCAGAAAGGACCATCAATATCGGCTATCGGTGAATCATTCACTGTAATATCGTAAGTTGCCACAGTTCCGCAATTCCCCGTAGTCATGTAACTAATAGTATGTGTTCCTAATCCTGCTAATGATGGATCAAATTCTCCTGTCGCTGGATCAATGATTCCGTCTCCACTCCATGTTCCGGCTGAAATTGATGCTGTAAGAAAATCGTTTTGATTATAAATGCAATAAGGGCCTGCAGGTGAGATTACTGCTCCTGAACCACCTGAAATGGCAATATTAAATGTTGCAGATGCAGGGCATAAGCCATTTGTGGTATAGGTTACTGTGTAGGTGCCATCTCCAGTGACATCTAAGTCTATTTCACCTGTGGTCGTATTAATTGTGCCTCCATTATCTATTGCAAATGTCCCTCCAATAGTTCCACTAATTGCCGGTAATGGATCAACATCTACTGTACAATAAGTAGTTGATGGATAAGTGAAAGTGGCATCATCAACGGCAATTACCGTGATATTTATGTTGTCAATATCTCCACAACTACCAGAGATTGTATAAGTTATTGTATATGCTCCTGCAGTTGCTGGATCAAATGTTCCTAAATTGGCATCTGTGATTCCTGTTCCTGACCATGATCCTCCACCATCAACAGCTATTAAGTTAACTACTGGATCTGTTGCACAGAAGGGACCTGCTGCCGTAATTGTTGCGTCTGAAGTAGCCGTTATAATCAGCTGCTCTGTTGCAATTGTAGGACAAGGACCATTAGTTGTATAAGTGATGTTATAAGTTCCAGCGCCCGAGGTGGTAATATCAACCTCTCCAGTGCCTACGTTTATTACTCCGCCATTATCTATTGTGAATGTTCCGCCCGCAACACCAGAAATCACAGGAGTGGGGTCTGTATCTGTTAAGCAATAATTGCCAGAACTATAAGTGAATGTTGAATCGTCTCCTTGGTTTACAACTATGTTTATATTATCAGTATCTCCGCAACTTCCTGCAATGGCGTAAGTAATAGTATGCGTTCCTACTCCAGCTATCGAAGGGTCAAATGTTCCTGTTGTTCCATTTGTAATACCTGTTCCTGACCATAAGCCGCCAGCATCAATAGCTACTAAATTAATAGCTGGATCTGTTACGCAGAACGCACCTACGGCAGACACTGTGGCATCTGTTGTAGCTGTAATAATTACTTGTTCTGTTGCAATAGTTGGACAAGGACCATTAGTCGTATAAGTGATGTTATAAGTTCCAGTCCCTGAAGCGGTGATGTCAATAACTCCTGTACCTGTATTTATAGATCCGCTGTTATCTATTGTGAATGTACCGCCTGCTAATCCAGAAATTGTTGGGGAAGGGTCTATGTCTGTCAAACAATAGTTAGCAGATGTGTAGGCGAATGTTGAGTCATCTGTTGCATTTACTGTGATGTTAATATTATCTGTATCGCCACATCCTAAAGTATAAGTTATTATATGAACACCGGCACCTGCCGTTGCAGGATCAAAAGTGCCCGCATTAACATCAGTGATTCCTGTCCCACTCCAAGTTCCTCCTGTTTGAGATGCATACAAATTTATAGTAATGGCGTCTTCACAAAATGGGCCAGCAGCAGTAACTGTGGCATCACATATTGTGCAAGCAGGTAAAAGACCTGGGTCTGTAATTAATAAGTAGGCTCCAGTATTGTCCGTTACCTGAAGTGGAAAACTAGGAGGGGTTATCGTAGTACTATTAGAAAAGAAAGACCAAGTAGGGTCAAAAAAAGAGCATCCTGCAGGAAAATTACAACCGATAGCACAGGAAACACAATTCTGAACCAGTGTTTGATCATCCCAAGAATAAGGTCCTATGCCTGAAGCTACTGTTATATCCCCGTTTACCTCAACGCAAGCTTCAAGATCTGGTGGACAAGTTTGGCATACGACTGAAACGCTGTCAATATAATAATAAGAAAATGGTTGAACTGTTAAGGCACCCAGAGTAGGGCTTGGATTTAGTATAGCCGTTGTTGTACTATTATCATCATTGAAATTGCCAATAGTAATAAATTCATGGGCCTGTGTGGCAACAAAAGTTCCGGTAAATAAATTCCAATTGACAGTATCTTGAAGTATATTCCCAATTGTATTTGTAATCTGAGGAGTTACAGGTAATACTAAATTATTCCCCGGACTAGGTGGTGTTGCACTAAAGTGCACACCAAGGCCGTCTGCAACATACCTTCTATTATTTGCTGCACTCCAATAAAAGGAAACTTTGTAAGTTTCTCCCGTTAACATGGGGCTAGATAAATTTGCCATAAGATATTCTCTATAATCAGGATATGCCGGTGGGGTACCATCAGCAAAATCTCCTTGATACGTTATGATGCCTGCATAGCCATTTCCGTCATAAGGCGTCTGGAAACCTGAAATATTTGTTGGCACTCCAACGGACCCCCAAGTAATAGGTCCTGTAGGATAACAGCTGTTGTAAAGATCACTCGTCCCTCCTAATGCAGTACCCGAGAATCCTGGAGCCACAGATCCTGGAGAAACTGTACTCCAATCAATTGAACGTTCGGAGAGTTGTGAAATTGAAGTAGGGCAAAAAGTGAATTGCTCAAAACTTGGATTAGGCACAAGGTTAACAGTTTGACTAAAAACTATTGATACATGAAACAATAAGGAAGAAAAAAGAAAATATTTTAATCGACTAACCATAGAATCAAGTTTTTCCTAAAATTACTAACTAAAACAAGATAAAAAAGAGAATTATTTGATAAATTAGTGTTTCTGAATAATCAAAATAAAGCATAAGGCTTTGATATAAAATGGTTTAAAATCTTATTAATAACATTTCTAATGTTATAAAAATGGACAAACTTATACGCATTATAGATTCATTGACTGGTTCTGAAATTAGATACTTTCAGATGAACGCTCAACAAAATAGTACAGAGAGCAGGAAGCAAAATGCCTATGTAATTCTTTTTAATTCACTATTAAATAAAGATGAGTCAACAAGGTTAAAAGCTTTATCTGAGTCGGCTTCTACACAAAAAGGATATTTGTATGAAAAAATACTAGCTTCAATGGTTAAGTGGGAGATAAAAAGAAGTGAATATTTTCTTGCTAGAGAAAAACTGCTAATGGTAAAAGTTTTACTGGGTAAAAACCTTGAGAAGGATGCCTTACACTTACTCCAGAGCTTAAAAAGACAAGCAGAAAAACGACAAGATTTTGTTTTGTTATTTGAAATATTTGAAATATACTTTCACCGAAAACTAATAGGGAAGCATGACCCTTATTATACTGAGCTTTTTCAAGCGCAAAGTGAAATAATAGATAAATTCAGAGCCCAAAAAACACAAGAGAATTTATACAATCAAATTTATGACCTTCATTTATCGAGGTCAGTTGCGGGAAGGACGGAAAGCAATTTTCATAATGATATAACTTTTTTTAAAAATCATAATGAGCTAAAACCGATTCAATCTTTTGATAATTTCAAGACCATTTACTTCAATTATTGGAGTCTAAGTTTAATTGAATATTACTCACATGGAGCAACAAAAAAATTGGCAGAGATAACGAAGAAAAGAGTTGAGTTATTCAAATCAGAACCACACTGGAAAAAATATCATCAAGGCCTTTACATAATAGCGATCTCAAATTATCTTTCCACGATACAAACCTTAGGTTGGAAAAAGCGCCAAGACCAGGTTCTAAAGGGAGTCCTAATGGATCATGAGCTCATGCGTGAGACCAATTTGCAAGAACTTCATTTGTTAACGCTAAATTTTCTGAAGTCGATCAGCTTTTTTGGAGGACTCGACCAAAAAGATGACTATTTAAATTTCATAAAAGAACGACTTGCTAAATTGGACATAATACACTCTGATGAATATTTGATCATCATGCATTATGAACTTGCATACGTCTATTTCATTTATGAGAGAGATCATGAGGCGTTAAAGCATATTTCAATCGTCTTGAACATAGGTTTTCACTCAAAGTTTCAAGAACGTCAAATAATGACTCGATTTTTAAAAATTATTATCTTCATAAGAAAAGAAGACCGAACATATGCACTCTCATTAATTCATGAGACAAAATCATTTGCCAAAAAAATCAAACACTACAATGATTACGAGAAATCAATCTTATTATGGCTCACTAAAAAAGCAAATATTGCATCCAGAATGGAGAGAGAATTTCATACTTCATTGATTGAGGAATTAATTGGAAAAAAAAAGGTCTTCGAACGGATGCGTTACTATTTTGATTTTGAGTTATGGAATACTTCAGAATCACTTGACCTAGCAATGTTTGAGCTTATTGAGAAAACTGGAGATAAGAAAAGTGATGCTGAAAATTCTTAAGCTATTGCGATTGACCATTTAAACTCTTGTCTAAAAAACCTTTTCCTATAAATGTGCTTTCTTAATTGCTCTGTATAGTTGGATGTACTATAAATAACTGGACGTTAAGTTAAGATTGCTTAAATTACTGTTCAGAAATATATTGCAAGTCCCGAAAACCAATCACCCAGCCTTACTAAATGCCAATTACAAAATTGAATCAGAAAAAATCGAACTGAAATTAGCCTGGGAAAACGTTAAACCAGAAATTGATCTTAAATACAATGCGCTAAATTCAGCGGAATTTGGAAACCCTGTTGAGAATTATAGCATTGAAAATTATGTTTGGGGAGCATCTTTT
>JBLFXO010000035.1:0-18076 GCA_047609865.1 Arenicella sp. | reverse complement strand
CAATATCTCGGCCTTCCAATCGCCAGTCCCATATCCAATAATTGGATGCTCCTTAGCAAGGTCAATTGAGTTCTTCCAAATTCTTAACCGCTCATTTCCACTCCCAAAATTGGTTTCTACCAAATTTCCTATAGTTGACTCAGGATCTAAGTCAATTACGGCCAAGCCAACCCCCGAAGCTAGACCTACGCCAAGAACTGATACAAGAAAGAATCTTTTGATTTTTTTACTCCTAGCTCTAATCAAATAGAAAAAATATAGCATTGGATAAACCCCGAACAAAATGATTAACACTGTTCTGTTTTTCAAAAGAATAGCGATTGTATAAATCAAAATGATGGTGAGAATGAGCACTAACTTCTTATTCAGCTTTCCCTTAAGCCCAATCATTAAGATAGGAATTGAGAGGACTATAAATTGCGAGAATTGATTCCTGTGACCAAATGAAAACCTAAAAGAATAGGTAGCATCATGGCCATATTTTCCAGTCCAAATCAATATTGCTAATTCATAGATGGTATAAAGTAATATTGGGAGAAGAAGAATGGCTAATAAAAGAGCCAACTTGGCTAAAAAATCATGCCGATTCTTTATCATGGAAGCAAGCAGTCCGATTAATAATGGCCCTAAAATCAAAGGAGTCAAATGCAAAAGACTATCCCAAAAATTGTATGATCGAAAACACTGCAGACAGCAGACCAAAACAAACATCATCCAAATTGACATTATAAATGAAGGTCTATTGCTTAACTTGCTTGCGCTAAAGAAAGTGAGAACTACCCCCAGAATTAGAAGAGAGATCCATTTAGGAGTTAAAGAATAGTTTTGGATGACTGGGGCATACAAATAAATAGAAATAGCGAAAATCAGGCAAGCAAAAATGATTGCCAACTGATTTGTGAAACCGCTTATTTTCATTTTTGAATTCATATGACTCTTTTGCAGCTTTATAGAGAATTAAGTTCTTTTTCAAATTAGCCTACTCTCCTCTTTCAATCTCCCTTACTCTTTTCCAGACTTTGAATGAAAAGCGATATCCCGCCTTAAAGTTGAACATGAATCCAACTGGGCCATTAGCTGGTTTGATGTGATCAAAAGATGTCGTTGAGTGCTCATACATGGGTCCAACATCTAAGCCCCAATTCCAGCGGCTTTTGCCAAAGTAGGTTAAACCAAAACACAAAGCATATTGAATCTTAATTTCAGGTTCCCAATTACCATAAAACAGAACATTTCTTTGAGCAATGTGAAAGCGTTCATTTGATCGCGAAATTTTCCAAGGGTAATAAGTGAACCCAAAGCCCGCAGCCGGAAAACCTCCTCCTACTTCAAAACTCCAATGCTGGCTTAACAAGTAATCGTAAGAAACTCCAATTACTCCAGCCACTCCTGCAAAGTTTGCTGAAACTGCCGAACGATACAATCCACCTGTTTGAAAAGATTGAATTTTAGCCGTTTCAGCAGAATCTATTTCAACTTGTGAAAATGTGAAGGAGGCAAAGCACAACAATAATATGAATAGAATATTCCTCATTTAGCTGAAAGGTCTTTATATTTTTTTTGGATCACAAATTGTTCTCCGTTCCATTCCAACTCTAATAATGGCGTTTTGAATTTGTTATGATTCATTGTTAAATAGACAATCATTGGATCCCCATCAAGCGGCAATTCAAATTTGTATTGCGCAGCATCATCAGTAATATCCGAATTTTCAGCCAAGACCTTTTTCTTCAATTTAGCTAAATGCTTTTCCATCTTGTTAATAGGGAAAATAGTTGCCGAGACATCAACTGAATCATGCTCAGTAAATTCATACATACTGCAAGCATATTTACAGATTGGCTGACAATTATCGTTTGTGATTCCTATCAAATCATTTCCGTTTGTCATCTTCCACATGGCGAATTTAAAGTCTCCAGAATACCCTCCAGAGACATGCACATACTTCCCTGGAATGTCTAACGTTTTGTAGTAATACAAAATTCCTTGGCGGATAGCCAGATCATCCTTTTTATCGACAATTTTAGAACCAAGCATTCGCTCAGCATACATATGAATAGATGCTCTATTTTTTCTTGAATAATCCTGACTGTAAATGGCAGTAGTAATAACTAACGCCATGAGAACAATAAAAATTTTCATTAGTATTTTTTCTCAATACTAAATTTAGATTTATTCCAACTTAACTTTAATAGAGGTTCTTGAAGTTCATCTGCTCCTACAATAATATCTACTTCCATTGAAGTACCTTTCTTTGGGAAACGATAATATACTTGAACATCTTCAGGATAATCAAAGCCAATTTCTATTTCTCTATTCAAAATCTCTTGGTGTCTTTCTGTCAACATATTTTCAATTTCTTGTATTGGTAAGATCTCAGTATATTCAATTTGCTTTATCTCTTTTCCTTGTCCTTTGTAAAACTCAAAATAGTAGTCGCAAGCAGGTCCACATCCAACAGACATAAAGCCAACCAAGTCATCTCCATCAGCCATTCTCCAAATCACAATTTCTTGCCATCCTTCAATAGCCCCCGTCACACTTGCGAACCCTCCGGCTAAATCTAACTCTTGATAATACCAACCCATGGCGTTATCCATATTAGCATCTTCAGCTTTAAGAGCTACAGGTTCACCAATTAACATCTCAGCGTAATCATCTACTTGCCAGTTACCATCCAAATTTTCAGGAATATAAGTTTCTTCAGTAAGTTCTTCAGCTTTTTCTTCGATAACGGTTTCTAAAGTGTCCGCCTGGTTTTCAACTACAAGTTCTTCAGTTTCTGCACCACAAGACAAAAATGTTATCCCAATTAATCCTATCAATAAATGTTTCATAATATTATGTTTTTACTTAACCTGCAATTTCAGTACTCCAAGCTTCAGGTTTTGCAGTAAACCAGTTCTTGACTTTTGGCCAGACCATTCCAAATAATTCTGTTTCTCTATAAGCATCTAACGAACTTTGTTTATCCCAAACACTGAAAGTGAAGAAGATTCCAGAGTCAATCTTATCTCTGAGCAATTTAACACTAAAACAGCCAGGTTGAGCAGTAATTTGCTCTTTAATTTCATTAAAAAAGGTTTGAAATTCATCTGAACGTTCTAATTGAAACGTCATTTTAACTATTCGTTGAATCGCCATATTTATTCTTGAGTGAAAAGGTCTTCTATTTTATCTTTTGATCCTTTTGGGTGGAATTCAATTCTGATGACATCCTTTACATGCAATCCTAATAGAGAAGCCGCACCTCCCCCGTTCCCTTGAACACCTTTATTAATTGCAATTTCTAAAAACGCGTTATCATTGAATAAGGCCAACTTCTCCCCCATTGGGACATCATAATAGTTGGACGAGATATTCTCAATGAAATATTTTGAATTTTTAAAATAGATCGTGAATGGATTCCCAGAACCAACTTCATTAAATAACTTCTCTGTAATATTGACAATGACATTGTCATACTTGTCTTCATGAATAACCGTTCCTTTAATCAAATCCTTTAAGACGGCCGGCTGAGTAGTAAATGCCTTTCTAATACTCGGCATATCTTCTCCCATGTCGTCCAGACTTTTCCCCTTGCATAATGAAACAATAGCAGGAACATAAATGTTTCTGGTTGGAAACCTCAATGACGTTTTTGCTGAAAAATCATCAAGACGAATAATTTTACTTGCTTCTTCGTAGCCATTAATCAGTGAGAATATCCCGTTATCGCATCCGACAAAAAATTGTCCTTTTAATTCCATTACTAACGGATAAAGGTTATTGTCCGCATTTCCAATTGAAATGTGAGGCAAGCTGTCAACACCTATGTAATGGATTGTACCCTCCGGAAAATCTTCAACTACATTATTTATATAATATGCAGCCTGAGCGATATTAAAAGATTGAACATCATGAGAAATATCAACAAGGTGACAGCCATCTATCTTGGACATTAACTGCCCTTTTAGTGCCGCCACATAATGGTCTCTTAAACCAAGATCTGTAGTTAGTGTAATTATTCTCATTAATTCAGCTCTGTATTCAGAGTTCAAAAGAAGTAAAAAAAAACCCAATTGAACCGAGAAATACTTAGTTTTATCCAAAAATAATCCTAATTTTTACTCGATAAATTGAATTGAAAATAAGTAATTAACATTTTGCAAGAGAAAATTATTGAAATAATGGGCATAGACCCAGTCTTAATCTTTGGTGTTAACGACCAAAAGTTAAAGTACATTAAGAAATTCTTCCCGAAATTAAAAATAGTTTCAAGAGGGTCGAAAGTAAAAGTATTAGGCGAACCTGAGGTGGTTGAGCAATTCGAAGTGAAGTTTGATTTACTCATTAGACACATAACACGCTACAATGCGCTAACCGATAACAACATTGAAAATTTAATGTTGCAGGATGAAACTTCAATTCCGTTTAAAGATCATGGTGAAACTATTGTTCACGGAAATGCTGGACTTTTAATCAAAGCAAGAAGTGCTAACCAGAGAAAATTAGTGAAAGCAAGTCAAGAAAACGACATGGTTTTTGCGGTTGGACCAGCTGGTACTGGAAAAACTTACACCTCTGTAGCCTTGGCAGTGAGGGCTCTAAAAAACAAAGAAGTTAAAAGAATCGTTTTAACGAGACCGGCAGTTGAGTCAGGAGAAAATTTAGGTTTCTTGCCCGGTGATTTAAAAGAAAAGTTAGATCCGTACATGCAGCCGCTTTATGATGGATTGAGAGATATGATTCCGGCTGAAAAATTGGCTGAATATCTAGAACATGGAGTAATTGAGATTGCACCTTTAGCCTTCATGAGAGGTAGAACATTAGATAAAGCATTTGTAATTTTGGATGAAGCCCAGAACACAACGACCGCTCAAATGAAGATGTTCCTAACAAGAATGGGGAAATCTGCAAAGTTTATTATCACTGGAGATGTCACCCAAATTGATTTACCAAGAAATCAAAGTTCTGGATTAGTAATGGCCACGAACTTTTTGAAAGATGTAGATGGAATTGAAATCGTTAAATTAGATGAGAATGACATAGTGAGGCACAAGTTGGTAAAAGCCATTATTCAGGCTTTGACAGATGTATAGAGAATGTTCCAACGCTTCAATCATTTCCTTGTTTGAGCTGAAAACTTCTTCTTTTTGTGGATAATTAAATTCATTGAAATGCCAATTTCATTCTAACTTTGTAGTCTTAAATTTTTATCATGAAGGCTGTAAAAAACACCACATTTAATTTCCCTGGTCAACAAGCTGTTTACAACGGAAAAGTAAGAGACGTTTATACTTTAGACAATGACTTTTTAGTGATTGTTGCGTCCGACCGCATCTCTGCATTTGACTACATTCTTCATGAGGCAATCCCATACAAGGGACAAGTTCTGAATCAATTAGCAGCCATCTTTTTAAAAGCCACATCTGACATTGTACCCAACTGGCTAATTGAGACACCAGACCCCATGGTAGCTGTTGGTCACAAATGTGAACCGTATAAAATTGAGATGGTGATAAGAGGCTATATGTCTGGTCACGCAGCAAGAGAATATAAGTTAGGAAAGAGAATTTTATGCGGTGCCGATATGCCTGATGGGATGATTGAAAATGATAAGTTTCCTTCTCCAATTATCACGCCAGCAACAAAAGCTGAAGAAGGTCATGATGAAGATATTTCTAGAGAAGAAATCATTGCTCAAGGAATTGTTTCTGAAGATGAATACAAACAATTAGAGGCTTATACTTATGCATTATTTGAGAGAGGAACTCAAATGGCGGCTGAGAAGGGGTTGATTTTGGTTGACACAAAATATGAATTTGGAAAAAAGGATGGCAAAATCTATTTAATAGATGAAATTCATACGCCAGATTCTTCAAGATATTTTTACGCAGATGGCTATGCAGAGCGTCAATCAAAAGGCGAAAAGCAAAAGCAACTTTCAAAAGAGTTTGTTAGAGAATGGCTGATTGAAAACAATTTTCAAGGATTAGATGGACAGATTTTACCCAATCTACCTGAAGAATTTGTGAATTCCGTTACTGAAAGATACATTGAGTTGTACGAGAAGATTAGTGGAGAAACCTTTGTAATGGCGGATAATACCAACATAGAACAAAGAATCGAAGAGAATGTGGTAAATTGCATCACCAATGTATAGACTTATATTTATTACACTTATTCCAGCTTTCATCATTTCATGTGGATCTGACGAAGCTGTGGATCTCACAACTGATTCCATTCCAAATTCAAATTGGTCAGCAGGTTTAGAAGAACTTTTTGGCGAAGATTATCCGAACAACCCTGATATGTCTATTTGCCATTCATCCTATACAGATATTGTCTATCAAAACGTAGATATTAAAGCTTGCGAAAAGGGTCATTACGACATTATCATAAATCCAACAGACGGCAAAGACACCGTTGCTCTTCATGACATTGACCTCTTAGAGTTCATGCCTACCATTTGTAAAAAAGTAGAAGGGAATGAATACTTGGAAGGAATTGGATTAATAAACCAAGAATGGAACAGACAACAAGTTAAATTCTTAGAAGGAGACTTTGAAGTGTCGGGTGATAACTCTCAAAAAATTGAAAGAGTGGATTTAGCAAGGAACTGTCTGAACTCTTATCTCTGGGAAGTTATTTTTTATGTGAGCGAAGATGGAGTTTCTAAGCCTTACTATCACGGTTGGTTTGATTTTCCGCATGAATTATATTCTGATCTTTTTAAAGAAAAGAACGGTCACGAATTCACTGAATATCAAGCTTCTTTAGAACATTGGATTGATCCAGAGCACAAAAAAATTATCCTTTCTGATTTAAGAGACCTCAGCACGAATCAAACGGTAAGTTTTGATAACAGAAACTCAGAAGAATTTCCTTTAGCCGGAGAAAGAAAGAAAAAACACATGAACATCATGTATCCAAAGGACACTCGAGTAATGCAAGATTATCTGACAGACTCAACAGTATTCGCGACTTTCTCACCTCCTGGTTTTTACAATCAAGCGGACCCGAGAACTACTGAATTAAGTAAGTTAGCGCAGTTAGACTCAACCTATTACCGTACACTAGACAATGGGTTATTTGAAGTAGAATTGATTTTCAACGCTGAGAACGCTGAGAAGAAGACGCACTTTGTTGTTTCTGGCTTAGACAAAATGGAAATTCCAACGCTTGCAACTGAAGATGTAAATTCAGGATGGCAAAACTCCATGGGGTTCGGGAATCATACTTTCTATGAAACCTATGAAAATGCCTTAGAACATCCGGCACAGACATCAGAGTACTTTGCCATTTTGATGGATTCGGATAATCTCTGGATTGACAGTCATGCTGTCGGAATAGATGGACCAATGTTACACTGGGATGAAAAGAATCCAGAGTTACTTCATTTTTGGATTCTTTCATTTGAAAGACATGCCTTTGTTGGTCATTATGTCATTAACACCGGAAATCTGAACTCATGAATCCACAAAACTTTTTAAGAATTAATAAAGTCATCTTTTTTGCATTGTTAGGGGGTATGATAATGTTTTTGGCAATTGTTATTTTTCTTTCAGAGGAGATTAAATTCTCAGTTCCTGAAGACATCATTTTCTTAGTTATTTCTATAACGGCTCTTGGTGCGGCTATCTTTCTTGGTAATTTTTTGTTCACTAAATTGATCGCTCCAGCAAAAGATTCCAAAAGTCTGACTCAAAAAACGACCATGTTTAACACCAGTTCTATGGTAAGATACGCCCTCACAGAGGCAGCAGTATTAATAAACGTTGTTTTTTTTCTAGTAGAAGAAAATGCCATTTTTGGACTTATCGCCTTAGCAGGGATTCTTTACTTTATCAGCCTAAAGCCAACTAATGAAAAAATCATTTCTGCACTTGATCTTTCTTATGAAGAGAAATCGGACTTAGGGATGAAGTAACTTACTTCTCAAGGTTCCTGAATGAATATACTGCCCTTTTAAAATTACGGCATCAATATCTTGAGCATTTTTGATATCATCTAAAGGATTCGAATTTAGAATTAACAAATCTGACTTGGCTCCTACTCTAACGGTTCCCCATTCTTCGCTTTCACCAAACATCTCAGCCATATTGTATGAAGCTACCCTAAGAATTTCTCTGTTCGACATCTTGATGCCTTTGTAATGTTGAATTTCGTCATGATATGAAAAGCCAGGAACATTGTAAGCTGCGGAAGCATCAGGACTTATTAATAACTTACCTCCTTGCTGATATACAAACTCTAAATATGTCAGCATCATGGAAGAATGCCTTTTAACCATTTCGCGAAACTGAACTTGCTCCGTTTCGCTTCTCGCTTTTGATCCTTCTTCCAACTCATCTTCCCAAGCAGCAATCATACTTTTTGAAACATACTTAGTTCCTTCTAATTTTCTTAATTCCTCATTTGTAAATTGAAAAGAATGCGCCCAATTAATTGTAGGGCAATGATAAATGTTCGATTTATTACTCAATTTGATGGCCTTAACTATGGCATTCAGATCAGCTAAATCACTAATCCCGCCCAAGTGTTCTACCGACATGAAGTTTCCAATTTGACTTATCTGCTCTAAACTCACTCCGTCAGGACAATGCCCTGCAACTTTCATCTGGGCGGCTAAAGCCATTCTTTGTAAGGTGACATAATGAGCTGAAGTGTCTATAGAAAGTAACTTCAAAAAATCCCACCCTTGCCTTTTGTACAACTTTAAATTGGTCTCAAGAAGTTTAAGGTCCTCAAAAGAAGAATCTACGATTGGTGGAGCCGATAAATACAATCTTGGAGTATATCTACTATTCTTATCTATATTCAAATGCCAATCTTCTCCTCGCATTGAACGCATGGAGGTCACCCCATTTAGCAAATTGAGAATAAAGAATTGCTCTAATTCCTCTTCAGCAGGCAAATGTACATGGGCATCAGAATAGGCAGCAACTAAAAATTTCCCAGTCCCATCAATGGTATTTGCATATCCTTCTGGTATTTGATTCGAAGAACTATCTTGAATATGAGGTTCTATTGTCGAAATCTCGCCACACGTAATAACGACATCCTGATTTTCATAGACTTGATCCAAATGCACGGGAATCACAGTGATATTCTTGATTATTATGGAGCAACTTATCTCATCTGAAGCGGGTAAATCCCTTTGTGAATATGAAGAGATTGAAAAAAGAACGACCGAAGTAATAAATAAAATTCTTGTTAAATATTTCATAGAGAAGCATGAATTTAATAAAAAGGCTGAAATATTTCAGCATCAAACATTTAAGTCTCACCTTTAGCTAACCTTTACAAGGATTATTCCGTAAAGTAAAGGAGAAGGAACTCGATATGAAAAAGCTACTACTTGCTCTATTACTATTACCAATGCTTAATGCACACAGTCAGGTGAATTTGAATCAAAATATGGTCGCATACTATCCTTTTGAAGGAAATGCAAACGACTTGAGTGGATTCAGTTTTGACGGAGCCGCATTCGGAGAAACATATGCTACTGGAGTATATGGAGCACCTAATTCAAGTATTCAATTTGACGGGACTTCTGGGTCTTATGTTGATTGTGGAGCACATAATAGAGATATTATTGACACCATGTCAATCTCAGTATTCGTAAGAACAACATTTGACGGAATTGGAGATTTGGTGAGTAAGTATGATCCGACTAATGATGAAGGATACCACTTTCAAATTTCACTTGGTAAAATTAGATTGGCAGGAAGAGATGGTTCAGGAACATATAGACAAACAGGTTTTTCATCTACCTCAATAAATGACAGTTTATGGCATCATGTATTAGGAGTTGTGAGAGGTGACACTTGGTTACTCTATGTTGATTGTAATCTTGAAGGCGCCGAAACCACTCCAGGCCCTACTCCTGATGTTTCCTCTGCAGCTGAATTGGGAATAGGAAAAGATGTTTTTGCAGATCAAAAATTTCTTGACTGCGAAGTTGATGAAGTTAGAATTTACACCAGGGTACTAAATCAAGATGAAAGAGATTCACTTTGCGCTACAGCTGTTTTTGCAGGCCTTGAGAATTTTGAAAAGAAAGACATTAATCATCTCCAAGTTTACCCAAACCCTTCTAATTCTCAAATTGCCATTGCCGGAAATTCAACTCTTCAAAATGCAACAATTGAAATTTATGATTTAAGTGGAAAGCTTGTGTTGACGGAGACAAACTTGAGCTCTACTCCTATTATCGACATCCAATCTCTAGAAAATGGTAATTACATTTTGAAGGCCATTGATGCTGATCAAATAACAAGCACGCGATTTGTGAAAATATAAATTTCTGAATTTCAAATGACTATCCAATTGAGATCACTGCAAGCATCTGACTTACCAAATTTGGTGAAGTATGCCAACAATAAAAAGATCTTTGATAATCTCACAGATGCTTTTCCTCATCCGTTTGATGAATCAAAAGGCCGAGCTTTTATTGAACGTATTTTGGCCACAAAGCCGAACCATGTTCAGGCTATTACAATAGATAATGAATTGGTTGGATGCATTGGTGTGCACCCAAAGGATGATGTTTACAGAAAAAATGCAGAATTAGGATATTGGGTAGCCGAGTCATTTTGGGGTAAAGGAATCATTTCTGATGCTATTCCCAAAATGGTTCAATATGGATTTGAGAATTTTGAAATCAGCAGGATTTATGCAACACCATATGCCCACAATGTTGCTTCGCAAAAGGCATTAGAAAAGAGCGGCTTCAAGCTAGAGGCTCACTTCAAAAATACGCTATTCAAGAACGGCGAGTATTTAGATGAAATGATTTACGCAATCAGACGAGATTAAATTAGATTTGCAAAAAATAGAACTATGAGTTTAATAGGAGAATTAGAAGACAGAAGTGGTAAAAAATGTGAATTGTGTACTTCAACTGAAGGATTGTCAATTTATAATGTACCACCTCAAGGGTCTGCTGATACACAAGACAATTCTATTTTAACTTGTTCGACTTGCAATTCTCAAATTGAGAATATTGAATCTGCAGATTCAAATCATTGGAGATGTTTAAATGATTCAATGTGGAGCGAATACTCATCAGTTAAAGTTGTTGCATATAGAATGTTGCATCACTTAAAAAGTGAAGGTTGGCCTCAAGATCTTTTGGACATGATTTACTTAGAAGAAGATGATTTAAAGTGGGCTCAATCTACTTTACTTGCGGAAGGTGAAGTTGCAGTCATCCACAAAGATGTAAATGGCGTAATCTTAAACACAGGTGATTCTGTTGTTCTAATCAAAGACTTGGATGTGAAAGGTGCAGGATTTACTGCCAAGAGAGGAACAGCAGTTAGAAATATCTCCTTAGATCAAGACAATGCGAACCATATTGAAGGCAAGGTAAATGGACAAGGAATCGTTATTTTAACTCAATACGTCAAGAAATCGTAAGGCGACAGCAAATTTTAGGCGAAGTATTTAGCAATCAAAGCATCAATACTTTCCTTTTCTAAAGGCTTATTTAAAAACTCCTTCGCAATAAATTGTTTGTCAAAAGATTCAACGTCTTTTCTATGTTTTGAACTTGTAAGAATTGCAACAACTGGAGTAAACTCGTTAAAGTGTTGGTCAATTTCATCAATAAATTCAAATCCATCTAAGTCCGGAATTCTAACATCCAGTAAAATCAAATCTGGTAATTGCTCCCCTTTTTTATTCTTATCAATGATGTCTTCTAAAGCTTGTTCAGAACTAGTATAAGTAGTTATTTCACCGATTCTTGAAATATCTTTGAGAGTATCGACTAAATAATAGATTGTGTCTTCATTATCATCTATTATGTAAACATTGATGTTTTTTGTATTCACTGTGGGCCAATTTATTGGTCAAAGCTAGTGAAAAAAGTAACACAATTCTCCCCTATCCTATTCATTCAAATCCTCATCCAAAACGGTTACTTCAGAATTTTTCTTCACTGGATACTTAAGATCCAACATCACAATTATTGCGGTAAATCCCCAAACTGGGATTGTTGCTTTGTCAGTATCCAAGTAATTATTAAGGATTCCGTGAGCGAAGTAAGTGACAAGACCAAGAAATAGACTCAACATGAGATTTCGCATCTCTCCTTCAGGCATCCTGATATATAATTTGACGGCAGTATAACATATATACACAACCAATAAAATCATTAGCAACATTCCCGGCAACCCTTGTTCTGAAAGTGGGCCTAAGTACTCAGAATGAGCGTTCCCTCTATTTCCTGAATTCGTTGAAATGATTGTTTTACCAGAAGCCAGTTGAAAAGGAGCATAGACCATGGCATACGTACCTGGTCCCCATCCTAAAAATGGTCGTTCTTGCCACAACCTAATGGCACATCCCCAGCGGTTCAGACGTTCTAAATTTGAAGCATCAGTGGTCACATTAGTCATTGACTCTAGCCGCTCATTCATATTCTCGGTAGCGTGCTCAGCATTATTCTTCTCTGCAGAGTGCATGATTGAGGTCCAGTTAACCGCAACATATATGGCGCCAACGGCCCCTACCATTGCCAGATACTTGAATTTCACTTTGAATCTGATGAACAAAAAGACAACAAAGGCACCGAACAAAGTAATCCAGGCAGCTCTAGTGTATGACATTATGATTGCGAAAGCAAAAAGGACAATGAGACCTATCAGTATGATTCTCATTTGAGGAGAATTTTTACGGCCGAATAACAAGCCAAAAAACACAGGGTAAATCAAGGCTAAAATTGCTCCGTATGAAGTATGGTCTTTAAAGAAAGGGAACATTACCCAGTGCCCGCTCTCTTCGTCAAAACCGTTAATGGCATGATTAGTCAATGTATAAAGGACTACGATAGTTAAGGAGGCAATAAATAATCCTACAAACCATTTTACATTACTTTCTTTTTTAAAGAACATCACTCCATAGAAGAAAATAGGGACTATGAACCAAAGCTTAGTCATTAAGAATTTAATAGAAACCATGGGCATTTCACTCGATATGCAAGTCATCCCAATCCAAAGTAATTGGAGAATGAAAATGATTGAAATGGGATGCTTTAAAATTCGAGCATCAAATTGATTCTTCTTCATTTGATTGAGAATCAAAATCAATAACATTCCAAACAACAAGGGTTCTGTCGGTAAGAATAATCCTACATCAGAACTCACGAATTCTTCAATATTTACTGAAAGAGGAGTAAACATCACTACAAATAAGAACAATTGTTCAAAGTGATAGAAGGCTACGTAAACAAGTAATAATGCAATTGGAATAGCGTTGAACAGGATTTCACCGCGCCACATAAAAAATAAGTTAGCCGCAATAAAAAGTAATGCAACTAAATAAACAGAGTTATTTTTTAATAAGGTTTTCAAATCAGACGATTAAGCCGATTTTTTAAGCTGACGTAATTTCTCCATTGCTAAGAACCAAAAGATGGCTAAAAGAAATGCTGCCAATGTAGCCATGATAACTATGATAGCTCTTTTCGGTTTTGCTTTTTTGTCTGGCACTTCTGCCATTGAATGACGAATAGTTTGTTGGATATTGGTATGAGCAAACTGTGTCGCCTGATCATTGACATCCAAAATATTTGAATATCTCAAACTAAAGAACTCGGATAAATTAGAGTATACGTCATAATCAGAACCATATTTTTGGGAGGCGTCAATCTTATTTTTAATCTCAGCGGCAATATCAGTTTTACCCACTTTTAATGCCTCTAAATAATCAGAATATAACCTACTTCTTGTTTCTTGGTTCACTACCCCACTATCAGATAAGGTTTTCATCTTATCTGAGTAATCACCCATTTCTTGTTTGATTAATCTCACTTCATCTTGAACTGCCCACATTGGCCCCTTACTTCTCTCTCTAATCATTCTATTCATTACAGTATCTACCAACCTCACCACATCATTAGCCATGTTAGCAGCAATCTCTGGCACTGCATCATAAACATCTATAGTGATTGAGTTATACCTTGTTCTGTTAAATTGAACATTCCCCTCGTAAGCTTTTTGAAACTTTGCCTTCTGTCCTGTACCTGCAGTAGTATCTATATCATAATGTTCGTACAAATTATATTTGATTGTCAAGCTATCTCTAATCTCTGGAGAAATTAACACTTGCAATAACCTTTCAGCATCAGCTTCATCACCAAATTCAACAACTGAATTTCTTCCGGTTCCTTGAAAATCAACTGAGTTAGATTTAGTTGGAAAAACAATTGCCTGTGCCTTAAAGTAAGGTGTCATCATCATTGAGACAATAACTGAGGCAACTATAGCAATTGCTGTTATGATAATTAGGGGCTTTCTTTTCCCATATACAAAGGCAATCAAATCGCCTGAATTAAAATCTGGATCTTGAGTCATTGGTAAATTTTGGTCAACAAAAGTAACGATTTCACCTTACAGGAATTCAATCATTACAACATTTAGCAGAACGCATTAATTCCTATTTTCGTATTTTAGGTGAAAACTATTTTTAATGTCAAAATACTTTATCCCGCTTTCACTTGCTACAGTTGGCCTTTCCGCCTTTCTTTTATTAAATAGAGAAGAAGTTGAAGAGACCATTATTCATAATGATACTAGCCGTTCTATTCCTATTCCAACTCAAGTTCACGAAAAAATGAATGATGAGGAAGCATTTGAAAACGCGAAGGAAAGCTATTTTGACTTAGTCCATACAGGAGGACAAGACATTGACTGGAAAGCGATTATTCAAAATAATTTCAACGATTTAATTGAATTACGAAAAGAAATGAAGCAAAATAAAGCGGTCTTTTCATATGCTAATGGTGAGTTAGCGGGGGAATGGTTTGAAAGAGGATCAACAAATCAAGCCGGAAACGTAAGAGTATCAGACTTTGACGAAGTAGATGAAAATGTATATGCCATTTCTGATGGTGGGATTCTTTGGAAGGGAGACCTTGTAAACAGCCCTTGGGAATCACTGAATGATGAATTTTTGCTTTCACCTAATGTAATTGAGTCGGTCAGACTGCCAGATGGAAGTTTAAGAATTGTTTCGGCCGTTGGCCACGCTATTTGGTATTCTGATGATGAAGGAGAAACATGGACTGAAGCCACAGGGTTTACGGGCAGCACAAATGGATCAGGAATTGATTTGATTGAATTAAATGACAACGATAGTACTTTAGTTTATCTATACACTCAGGTGTTCTGGAACGGAAGTGGTCAGAACAAGATTGCTTACTCAACTGATCATGGAGAGAGCTTTACTTTCATTCAAGACTTAAATTCTTGGAATTCTGGGACGGCTTCTATGTCTTCACCTTATAATTCATCAGTTGCTTTCATTATTGATGGCTCAGATGACATTTATAAATTCGAAGGGGGAACTTACACTTCTGTAAGTTTAGGTAATACATTCAATGGTAATGCCACCTCTCAAGTTGAAACGGTAATGGATGGAGTTGACACTGTACTGTATGTTTTAACAAATGACGAAAACTTATATCGCTCTGCAGATGCAGGAGCAACCTTCACTGATATGGGACCACTAGCGACTCCAGCATGGGAAGTTGGAATAGGAGTTTCAATTGATGAACCAAACACACTTTTTTACGGAGAAGTTGACACATACAGAACTACGGACGCAGGTGCAAATTGGAACATGATTTCTTCTTGGGGAGATTATTATGGCGATCCTTCTTTTTACATCCATGCCGACATAATGGATATTTCAACATTCAAAAAAACGGATGGAACTGAATTTACGCTGATTTGTAATCACGGTGGAATCAATATTTCATATGATAAATGTGTGACGACACCCAATGCTGGCATGATTGACCTCAATGTTGGCCAACTTTATGATGTTGCCACCAGCCCAGTAAACTCCTCTTTCATTTTTGGTGGAACACAGGATCAAGGTCTTCAAAGAACTTCTTTTGGATCTGCCCCAGGAACTGTGACATTTGAGCAAGTAATCTCTGGAGATTATGGCGCACAGCAATTTTCAAATAATGGGAATTCATTTTGGACAGAATATCCATTTGCACAGTTCTCTTATTATGGCAATGCATTGAGCGGAGGATACGATTTCTGGTATGACATTGATGGAGATGATATGCCCAACGCTAATTGGATTGTTCCGACTGCTGCTGCTCCTAACACTGCTGATGATTATATTTTAGTTGGAGGAGGAAGTGCAACAGGAGGATCTGGATCATTCATAATCAAACTTGAGAATATCAGCGGTTCAGCTCAAGCGACTAATATGCCATTCGATTTTAAACAAGAATCTGGAACAGCAATTGCCGCTCTTGAAACTACTCCTTTTGATTACGACAAATGGTACGTTGCAACTGAAAACGGTAAATTTTATCATTCTGAAGATGCCGGAATCAACTGGACTCAAACCAACAATTTGAACTTACCGTCTAACGCTTGGATATGGTCAAATGACATTTATTCATCTAGAACTAATGATTCTGTCGTTTTCGTAGGAGGTACCAATTATGGAACATCTCCTGTTTGGTATTCGACAAACGGCGGTGAAGATTTTATCGCTACTGGTGATGGGATTCCTGGCACTATGGTTCATGAAATGTGCATGAATGATGACGAGAGTTTATTGTTCGCTGCTTCTGATGCAGGCCCATATGTATATAGCGTGGCTCAGGATGAGTGGTTTTACCTAGGAGGAGTTGACGCCCCAATCCAGAGCTATACTTCATGTGAGTTTATATCTTCTGAACAAATTGTTCGATTCGCAAGTTATGGAAGAGGAATTTGGGATTTCAAAATGAGTGATGTGACTTCAGTAGATGAAGAAGTTGTTAATGTTCATGAAAAAGTCTATCCTAATCCTTCTAAAGATGGAAGGTTTACAATTGAAACTGCCGATTATGCTCAAGTAAAAATCTTTGACATGACGGGAAGAGAGGTTGGTCAATTGGCTTTATTACCAGGGGCAAATCATTTGAATCTTGGATATCTAGGCAGTGGTACTTACCTCATGGCGGGAACCGATTTATATGGTAGAGTAATTCAACAAAAGATTGTGATTGACTAGTCGTATCAGAATGAAATTGTAACGTTTTTCAAGATTTCGGCTATGTAAGAACAAATAAATTAAGCCATGAGATCAATTAGTCAATTAGCCCTCCCCACGCTAGTTTTAGTTCTATTTTCATGTAATTCAGAGCGGAAACGCTATGACAAGGACAATGTCAATGACGAAGTCTTCAATACAGATGCTGTCGACAAGGTTCTTGACCAATTTGAAACAATCAAATTTGAAGACCTTCCTGAATCGTACAAAACATATTCAGATCCATTCGGTGATTTCACAACTCAAATGAATGGCAGAGAATATCTCATCATCAAAGGAGAAGATGTACTTCAACACCTTGCCGGTAATAATCGAATAGAGGACTTTTTGCCAGGGGATGAATATAAGCACAAGAACGAAGCTGATTTTTCAAAGAACAAGAAACAATATTGGCTCACCGATAGAAAAATGATCTACATGATTATTGAATTTATGGATAAGTTAGAGGAACAGGGTTATAATAAATATGGCTTTTATGTTAGAGAAAGTCATAGACATCCTAAGCTCAATAAAGCGCGAGGTGGGGCCAGTAAAAGTCAACATTTGTTTGGAAAAGCAGCTGATTTAGTAATTGAAGACATCAATAATGACGGTAAGAAAAATCAAGCTGACAAAACGATTGCACTTGAAATTCTAGAGGAAATTGTTGGAAACAAAGGTGGTATGGGTCTTTATCCTGGAACCATGACAATTCATATTGATTGCAGAGGTTATAGGGCCAGATGGGATACGTACTAATGCGCTCTGCGCATTGGTTATTGGTGAATGGTTCGCTTCGCTCTGGTTATTGGAGAAGACCTGAGAGTCAAGAAATAGCGCTCAGTGAAGTTGACGGTTATGTTAGCGACCAAGAAATTGGATTAATTCAGAAGATCGGAAACCTAATGGGAATCAAAAACCCTGATATTTTAGAAATGTTCAGGAAACCTGTAGCATTTATTCCACCGGTTGATTATATGGAGCGCATAGTTCAATTCCAACGAATGATGCTATTGATTAACATTGATCAATAGCATCATTC
>JBLFXO010000034.1:0-18129 GCA_047609865.1 Arenicella sp. | reverse complement strand
AACCAACCAACAACCACCAACAACCACCAACCACCAACCACCAACCACCAACCACCAAGAACCAACAACCACCAACCACCAACCACCAACCACCAACCACCAACCAACAACCAACCAACAAACATCCAACAAAAATTACTTCATGGTTTACGAACTTCAATTGAGGATTCCCTCAGATTACATCAACAATAAAGATTACATCAACGAGCAAATATGCAGAGAACTGGATATTAGAATTGATGACGCCAATCATATTGAAATTCTGAAAAGATCGATTGACGCGCGTAAACGTGAAATCAAGTACAATCTCAAGGTGGCAGTTTATGTCGGAGAGGACTTTGAAGAAAAGAAAGATTTATATGCTCCTAAGAATGTTGCTAAAAGTCAAGAAGTTGTCATTATTGGAGCAGGACCAGCGGGATTGTATGCCGCGCTTTATGCGCTTGAATTAGGTTTGAAGCCTGTTATTTATGAAAGAGGTAAGGATGTTAGGGAGAGAAGACGAGACTTAAAGGCAATACATCAAGATCAAATAGTTAATCCAGATTCTAATTATTGTTTTGGAGAAGGAGGGGCCGGAACCTATTCGGATGGCAAGCTTTATACTCGCTCTAAGAAGAGAGGGAATGTAAAACGTGCCCTTGAATGGTTTGTGCATTTTGGAGCTGATAAGGATATCCTGGTAGATGCTCACCCTCATATAGGGACTAATAAACTTCCTCAAATTATTCAAAGTATGCGAGAATGCATCCTTGAGAATGGGGGGGAAGTTCATTTTGAATCGAAATTAACAGATATTGAAATTTCGGATGGTCAAGTAAAATCCATCCAAGTTAACGGGTCTCAGAAGGTAGAGTGTGCTAACGTTATTTTAGCTACTGGCCATTCAGCAAGAGACATTTATTACCTATTAAATGAAAGAGGAGTTGAATTAGAGGCCAAGCCATTTGCTTTAGGTGTAAGAATTGAGCATTCTCAAGATATGATTGATACAATTCAGTATCATGGTGAATTAAGCGGTGAAACATTACCTCCAGCTTCTTATTCAATGACAACTCAAGTAAGAGGATTAGGTGTTCATTCTTTTTGCATGTGCCCAGGCGGCATTATAGCGCCATGTGCAACTGAGCAAGAGGAAGTGGTAACAAATGGTTGGTCTCCTTCAAAAAGAAATAATCCATATGCTAACTCAGGTGTTGTGGTTCAAATAGGACCTCTAGATATAAATCCAGCGTGGGATGGAAATCCACTAGAATGTTTGGAGTTTCAAAAGAAAGTAGAAAGGGATTGTTGGATTGCGGGAGGGAAGACACAAAAAGTCCCTGCTCAAAGAATGGTCGACTTTATTGAAGGGAAGGTATCTATTAATTTGCCAGAAACATCTTATCAACCGGGACTGACTTCTGTTGATTTAAATGAGGTTCTACCTGAAATGATAGCTTCAAGAATTAAGATTGCCTTCAAAGATTTTGGAAACAAAATGACTGGTTACGTTACAAACAATGCTGTATTGCATGCCCCGGAGTCTAGAACTTCAGCTCCGATCAAAATCCCAAGGGATTATACAACCTTAGAGCATCCTAACGTTAAAGGATTGTATCCTTGTGCTGAAGGCGCTGGCTACGCGGGAGGAATTGTTTCGGCGGCTTTTGATGGGATGAATTGTATGGAGAAGATCTTTGAAAAGATTTCGACTTAAAGAATTGAGGATTAACGAAAAGATTTGAATTAGAAATATTCTCTTACTATCTTCACCTCTACCTTAACCCAAACCCAATGAAAATTACAATAATCCTAAGCCTACTTTTCGTAGCAAATTTTTCCTTTTCTCAAGTGAACCCGCACGCAATTGGTGCGAGATTGAATGGTTCTCATACTCATTATGGAGGTGAAATATCATATCAGCACGGATTTGGTGATAAAAACAGATTAGAAATTGATCTTGGATTCAGAGGTCATAATAATTATTCTAACATAGCTATCAGCGGAGTTTATCACTGGGTGTGGAATCTTACTGACGGACTGAACTGGTACATTGGTCCTGGAGCTCGTCTAGGTTTCTACTCTGGAAAGAACAATAATGAAGATGATTTTGGAATCAATATCGGAGGTCAAATTGGTCTAGAATATGATTTCAGTACTCACGGCACTCCTCTCCAATTGAGTATTGATGTTAGACCAATGTGGAATTTTATCGGAAACTATGGAGGTTTCGGTTACGGAGCGGCTCTTGGTATCAGATACATTTTTTAAACAAAAAAAAAGACCGCACAGTGAACTGCGCGGTCTCCAACGTACTATTTTCTTGACTACTCAGTAATATCTCCAATTGAGAATACTGAAGAAGCATTTGCTCTCATTCTTGATTGAGAAGTATAATTAGGCATCAACATAGTGAATTCTGTATTCAAATCCCATAAGTTTGGAGATTGGAACCACTCATTAATATCCATTTGAATATCGATTGAAGCATCACCGCTAATACTGAAACTTTTACTCATTGCAATACTCGCGTAATTGTCATGAAAAGTAGTATCAACTCCAACAATATTTCTCGCCTTGCTTATGTTATGATACTGGAAGCTAGTAGTATCAGTATTCGAATCAATATACCTTCCCTCAAATTTCATTTGGTGATATCCACCGCCTAACATTGTTGGAGATGACCAACTCAATGCATTTAAATCTGTGTAAGCACCATCAGTGTTGTCTTCAGGGCTAAATCCATAATTAAACCCAATACCGGTATAAGTTCCAACGTCTAGGCTGTTTGGTAAAGTATAAGAAAGGCTGGCAGCATCTTCCATATCTATTAAGTGATATCCATCATAGTACGCGCTATCTCCATTTGATTTATAAAATCTAACATCCGATATTAAGTATTGCATTTTTGTAACGCTCATTACTTCTCCATTGGTGTTTGTGTAACTCAGTTGATCAAATTCAGCTGATGTCACTGCAGTTCCCATAAAGTTTTGCGAGAAATTTAAAGTGATACTTCCTTCGGTTGTGTATTCGCAACTTCCGTCATCTTTCTCAGCTTCAGTCGTAAAATTATTAGCTGTTGAATCAGTACACCCTTTTTTCTTGCAAGAAACAGTGACAACACCAAATGCAAGAAGACCGATAAATAGTTGATTTAATTTCATAATGCTAATTTAATTTAAAAGCTGCTTTTAACGGATTAAATGCTCTCCTTATTTTGAACATTCTGTACTTCATTATTGATAACGCAAAATATTTTAAATTGGTTTGAATGAAGAACATTAAAATCCTTGAAGCGATATTGGACATCTTAAGTATATTTAATCTCACAAAATTAAAATTATGAAATCTTTCAAATCCTTTTTAATGATTGGTTTAATCGTAACAGGCCTTTTCTCTTGTAAAATGCTAGCAAAAGGTGCTGCAAAATGGTGGACAAAAAAGCAAATCGCGGAGTTTGTGGAAAACTGTGAAAGTAAGTCAGGCATGCTAATGAGTGATGAAAAAGCTAAAAAGTACTGTAATTGTGCCGTAGATAAAGTTGCAGAGGAGTATCATGATTTTAATGACGTTAAGAAAAAAGGAATCTTAACGGTTCTGAAAATAGCAAAAGGTTGTAAATAGCCAGGCCTCTTTTTATCAATTCTTTAAAACTTATTCTATCTCCTCGGTATCAACATGAGTAGGAGTAATTAGGGTTTTGTGGACTGGACATTTTGAAGCGATTTGAATAAGTTTAATTCTTTGCTCCTTATCCAGATTTCCAATCAGTCTAATTTTTTTTGAGATATGATCGATTTTCCCTTCGTATCCATGTTCTCCATCAATTTCGTCAGCATGTCTTTTACTGTAAGAGAGATAAACGAACACTTCTTCAAGAGGCCATTCTTTCCTTTTAGCATACATTTTTAAAGTCATTGCTGTACAAGCGCCTAAGGAAGCATTCAATAATTCATATGGCGAAGGTCCAAGGTCAGCTCCACCAATTGAATCAGGCTCATCTGCAATCAAACTGTGATTGGGAGTATGAATCTCTGTAGTGAATTCATCAGCTAAGTTTAGTTTCACAACTACTTGTTCTCCTTCAGTAGAAATGGAATTATCAACTTCAGTTGGAAAGTATCTTTTCATCCAAGTCCCAATTATTTCAGCGGCATAAATTGCGTCTTTTGGATCGGAAAGTAAATGATCTGCTCCGTCCATTGAGACAAAGCTTTTAGGATGGTGAGCATTCATATATAATGCAGCTGCATTTTCTATTCCAACGATTGTGTCTTGAGGGGAATGTAATATTAAATAAGGTCTTCTCAGGCTCTTCACAACTTCCGCTAAGGGGTTTGCTTCTAGGTCTTTAATGAATTGTTCCTTTATCTTAAATGGACGCCCACCGATATTGACTTCAGCTTCTCCGGACTCTTCAATTTCTGCCAAATCAGAATTAAAAAGGTGTTTAACGTGTTCAGGCTCTGAGGGAGATCCAATAGTCACTATGGCTTTAATATCATCAATCTTTGATGCCGCTAATAAACTTGCAGCTCCTCCAAGCGAGTGCCCAATTATAATTTCAGCAGCGCCGTAATTTTCTTTTAGAAATTGATGAGCTTTATTAATGTCGTCAACATTAGAAGAGAAGTTACTATCTGAAAATTCTCCTTTGCTCTTTCCTAGTCCAGTGAAATCGAACCTGAGTACGGCAATTCCTTGAAGGGAAAGTGTTCTTGAAATATTTTTTACAATTGCCAAGTTACTGCTGCATGTGAAGCAGTGGGCAAAAATTGCATAGTGCTTCACTTTTCCGTCTGCAGGAAAATCAAGCTGTGCGAACAGTTCACTATCAGATCCTTGAAATTTGAGTCGTTGAGATTTCATAAAACTTTATTTGTTAGACGTCCGATTTTGGCTATGCTTTCATTTTTTAAGAACTGCAAGACAACATGGAGCATCCAACTTTGTCGTTAGCCCAATCAGGTCTCTTAGCAAACCATTTCTCCATTTCTGGCTGATCTTCGTATGGATTCTGTAATAAATTATAGAGTTCATCAATTATTTTATAATCCCCCTTGTCCGCTGCATCAATGGCGAGCTGTGCCATGTAGTTTCTCAGTACATATTTGGGGTTTACTTGCTTCATTTTGGATATGCGTGAAGAGGAATCTACCGCTTCACGTATTAAGATTGACTGATATTCAATAAACCATGCTTCCCAATCCTTCTTAGTGTCTTTAAGTTTTTCTTTTTCTAAATAAGTAGAGAATTCAACAGTATGCCATAAGTCTTCGAACTTGAGATTTTCTACTTCACTTATTTTTCGATAGAAGATTGTCATATCAATTTGAGACTTGAATAGCAATTTTTCAGTTTCATCTATGAAGCTTTTCTGAACAGATGTCGAATCTAGTATCCCCAGTTTATCAGCCATCATTTTATGATAAGCCTTTCTGTAATTTTCTTTGAAGGAGTCAAGAATCTCTTCCAGAGGCTTAACCTCTTCAATCAAAGGATAAAGAGCATTTGCTAATTGCGCTAAATTCCATAAAGCGATATTGGCTTGATTTCCGTATCGGTATCTTTTGTGCTGAGCGTCTGTTGTGTTAGGCGTCCATCCTGGATCATAATCCTCTAACCATCCATAGGGTCCATAATCTATAGTTAATCCGAGAATGGACATGTTATCGGTGTTCATGACACCATGAACAAAGCCGACACGCTGCCAATGAACAATCATCTCACAAGTTTTCTCTGAAACGTCTTTGAAAAATTGAACATACTTTTCCTTTCCTTCCTTTTTGATTGACTTGAAATGATGAGAGATTGTATAGTCAGTTAGTTTTTTTAGCACTTCGGTATTTCGCTGTGCACTGATGTATTCAAAATTACCAAATCGAATAAAAGAAGGTGCTGTTCTACACACGATAGCTCCCTCTTCTAATTGAGAGTTTCCGTTATAAAGAATGTCACGCATAACTTTGTCACCTGTTTTAACTAGGGATAAAGCTCTTGTGCTTGCAACTCCTAGATTATGCATGGCTTCACTGCATAGATATTCTCTAATTGAAGACCTTAAGACAGCTAAGCCATCAGAACCTCTAGAGTAGGGGGTTGGGCCGGCTCCTTTAAGTTGGAGTTTCCAATTTCCGAGAGCAGTTTCAACGTCTCCAATGTTAGTTGCTCTTCCATCTCCAAGCTGCCCCGCCCAATTTCCAAATTGATGTCCACCATAGCACATTGCATACGGTTGAACTTTGTTGAAGGTGGCATTCCCGCTCATGACATTAGTGAAATGTCCCGAGTCTTTTATCTCAAAATCTAATTCATCCATCAGTGACTTTGAGAGATGAATAAGTTCGGGGTGTTCAGTTTTTTTTGGATCCACCAATGAATAACAGGCCCCACGAACTTGTCGTGAAGTATTTTCATTAATTGGGTCAGCCGGAAGTTCTTTTTCGAAATGCGAATTGTTATCCAATTCAAAAAGGTCTTTCATTTAGATTTCTTTGTCGCAATTTGTACAGATGTACTTGTCTTTTAAATTGTGCGTTGTGCGCACATGTTCGTCAACAATTTTGCTAATAAAACTGTCGTATGTCGTGGTTCCACCTGAATGTTTGTCTTTTACAATTTCATAATGTTTACCATCCCATTCACTTCTTCCCCAGCAAACAGGGCATGTTCCTTCAGGAGAAGCCTGTACTGTTTCACCAGCGTCTTTCTTTTTGAAGTATTCTTTGATATTTTCTAATATGCTAGCCATAATTTATTTTTTTGTTTGACGTTTTAGTTTGCTATTCCTTATTCATATCTATTGAAGCTGAATTCACACAGTATCTCAATCCGCTTGGCTCTGGACCATCTGGAAATATGTGCCCTAAATGTGAATCACAAGTGTTGCACTGAACTTCAACACGGGTCATACCATGTGTATCATCTTTGATATATTTGATAGCGTTCTCTTTTATTGGTTGGGTGAAACTTGGCCATCCGCTTTTTGAATCAAATTTAATAGTAGAATCAAAAAGTAAGGTGTCACAACAAATACATTTATAGATTCCGGATTCAAATGAACTACAGAATGCTCCTGTGCCTGCTCTCTCTGTGCCTTGCAGTCTAGTGATTTGAAATTGATCCGGGCTAAGAATTGCTTTCCATTCTTCCTCAGTTTTTTCAACTCTCTTATCTGGAGTTGGATTTCCGTTAACTGAAAACGAAATTATGTCATTCCATTTAATCATAGAATGAAGTTAAGCAATACGAATGAAAATTCACAAAACTGACCATTGTCATTTTACCTGAGAGCAATTCTCTCTATCTTGATTAAATCAATTAACTGATTGAATGCCATTTAACCGCAAAGACATCATAATTTCGGAGAGATAAGACCCAGGTTTAAACTGTAGGTCTGGACTAGGACAAGCCACTATTTTAGAAAAGTTAGAGAAAACTTTGGCTTCGGATGACAGTCTGAGCGCTAAAGAGGTATAAAGTCAATTCTATTTAGATATCCCAAGAGCGGAAAGACATTTCTGGTCTCCTGAATTAAAGGTGACTCTAGAAGATGATGAATTCACCGAATATGATGGAGACACCTTGATAAAAGTGACAGTTGGACCAGAATACTCTGTTTGGGTCATGTTTGTTTTTATTTACTCTTTTCTTGGTTTGTTCTTTGGCTTATCAAAATTGATGCTCGGCATAAGTTCTTTATGGATATGGTGTTTTCCTGTATCTTTCTTTCTAATAATCGCAGTTTGGATGATTGCAAAATTAGGCCAGTCCACAGCGAGGGATGAGACCCTTCATTTAGTTAGCGTATTGTATCACTCACTCGGAGAGGGTAATGCTGAAAGAGTGGAGGAGCAGGTTTAAATTGAAGGACAAAAAAAAACCAACCTCCGAAGAGATTGGTTTTCATTTTAGATAGGGTGGAAGATGGGGCTCGAACCCACGACCCCCGGTACCACAAACCAGTGCTCTAACCAACTGAGCTACAACCACCATAAAAAAAAGCGCCTCACGTATGAGACGCGGGCGCAAATATATATCTTTTTTGTGATTCTAAAAACTACTTAGGTTCACTTTTTTTAAATTTTATTTTTGAAGCCAATTTTTCAGCTCCATCCATCAATCTTTTAAAGACATCAAAGTACAGTGTTATGATGAGAAGAATACTCATCAACCAAATCACAACTATGTTTGCCCAATATGTTGGAACATAAATACCTAGCATTTTAATTCTCTTTCTAGGAGCGTAAAAATGGGAGTTCCAAAATGACTTATCATATGGGTCTAGGTAGATCGGATCAGACTTTTGAACCAAGTATCCATCAGATTCAATTAACTTAACTAAATCTGTTTTATTGGTGGTAAATTGCTCTAAGGCATCATTTGTATGATTGTCAATCAAGTCAAGATACTTGTCCTTACCATATTCATCTATTATCTCCTTATTCAAATTATCAATGCTCTTACGATACTCGTCAGCTTGATCTTTGTAGTGCTTTTTTAAGACTGTAAAGTAATCCTTGACCAAATCATAAGTATCAGTTGTATATTCCGCCATTGTGAGGCCTTCTTTACATCCTATACACTCTAATTGAACATACCATTCCTCTCGTTCTATTTCATTCCTAATAACGAGGAAGTCATTTTCAACTTCTTTCTTTTTCTCGGGATTATCTAAATTCAGTTTTACGAAATCTAACTTTGCGTTCAATTCCTGCAACCAATAATCTTTCTTCCAAGTAGCCCAACTCTTAGTCTTCTCAAATTGAAAGTACTTTTCACCGTAGGCGTTACTTTGAAATTGCTCTACTGCTAAGGCTTCGTATGCCCATCTGGAGGCCATGACATTTCCAATGAGAGGAACCGCGCTTTCGTCACCAAAGACAGGGTTTAGTTTGTCAAACTTAACAATTACACCACTAAATAATAGTTGTGGAATAATAAAAATTGGAATCAAGATGTAAATTACTTTTACCGAATTGAAACTTGCCGAAATATTGAGCCCCAGCATATTGGCAAAGCAGGAGAGAGAGAACAGAATTATCCAGTATTGCCACCACATTCCTTGTATTTCTAAGATCCAGTTACCCATGGCAACGAAGAACACCATTTGTATGGCAGAAATGATAAACATGATCGATATCTTGGACATTAAATAAGATCCCTTGCTCAAGTTCAAGAAAGACTCTCTCTTCAATATTTTTTGATCCTTAATGATTTCCTCTGCTGCTACCGTTAATCCTATAAATAGAGCAACGATTACAGATATAAATAAGAACTGCGGAATGTTTTGATTCTCTCTGAAAGTATATTCTCCTCCATCTTGAGTATTGAAGAATTTTACAAAGAATGCCAATATGAATGCTAAAGCAGGAGCCTCAACAAGGTTGATCAGCATGTATTGACGATTTGTTAATTTTGATAAAATATCTCTTACAAAATAAACTTTTAATTGCTTGAAGAATCCTGGCTTTTTGAAGGTGCTTTCTGGAATTTTAGTAGCATCTTCAATTGCCTTAGTATCCGGTTCTAACTGTTCTAAATAGTTTTCATTCCACTCCTTAGGACTAATTTTTCTGTGCTGCGTTTGATTTCCGTATTCATCTACTACTTTAGATTCAATGATGTTGAAAATCTGTTCAGGATTCACATTACCACACTCATGACATTCACTTTCGTCACTTTTTGCATGATTAATACACTTCTTAAAGTACATGACCCCATCAACAGGATTACCATTATAGATTGGGAATCCACCGACATCAAGGATTAATAGTTTATCGAACATCTTAAAGATGTCAGATGAAGGTTGGTGAATTACTACGAAAATTAATTTACCCTTCAGAGCAAGCTCTTTTAAAAGGTCCATGATGTTTTCTGAATCTCTTGAAGATAAACCAGAAGTAGGTTCATCAACAAATAGAACGGAAGGCTCACGAATTAATTCTAATGCAATATTCAAACGTTTTCTCTGCCCACCTGAAATTGTTTTCTCTAATGGACTTCCAACTTTAAGATCTTTTGTTTCATACAATCCAAGAGAAGACAATGTCTTCAATACTCTCTTGGCAATAAGTTTGTCGTCCATTCCACCAAAGCAAAGCTTAGCATTATAGAATAGATTTTGGAATACGGTTAATTCTTCAATCAAAAGATCATCTTGAGAGACATAACCAATTACTCCTTCAATTTGGTTTTTATCGTGGTGTATGTCAACTCCGTTAATAGTCACCTTTCCTGAAGCAGGAGTATAGTTTCCATTAAGAACATTTAACAAGGTCGATTTTCCAGCTCCTGAACCACCCATTATTCCTAAAAGGGAACCTGATTCCTCTGCGAAGTTGAAATCATGTAATCCAATTTTACCTCCTTTAAACTTGTAAACAACATTTTCAGTTTTGAATACAATTTTGTCTGCTGCTTTATCAGAAAGGAATTTCCCAATGATATCACTGTAGTAAATAGGTTTAACCTTAGATGACCGGACAGAACTCCCTTGGTTTAAGATTACGTGACGCCCTTGCATTAAAGGCTGGCCATTTAAATTTAATTCTGCTTCACCAAGATATTTGAAGAAGTGAAAATTAACCGATACAATCTTTAAAACTCTTATTTGACCTGTGTCAATTCCTTCAGAGTAAATATGTTTTGAAGCTGAGAAACTTTCTTTTTCATTCGAAGTCACATAAAGCATGTCCTCGTGATCCAAAATTTTCGAAATTGGAGATTCAACAAATTCTTTGATCTTGTTGTATTCTTCCATTGACACATTAAATGTATCAGCTACTGTTTGTGCGAATTCTAATTCTTGGTCATCAACAACATCATTTGCGTTGATAAATTCTAAAATTCTAACAAGTACAATTATTTTTTGACGTTGAGCAAGCTCTTCATTTATCTGTGTACATATTCTCAGAACCTTTACAGAATGAACAGAGGTCTTTTTTCTCTTTCCATCTTTTTTCTTAGAACTACCTTGAAATTGGATTAGATATTCATCAAATATGCTCAAGTATTCTTGAACTGCTGCCGAACTGAGCTCTTGTCCTAAAAAGGCTCCAACAATCTTACGACCTTCTCCCGAAGTTACTTGTTCTTGGCTATCTAGATTCTCATCAACCCTCGCAATAATTGCGAAGAGTTGCATTAAGGCTTTTAATATTCTTTCACTCATTTAGTATCGAAATGTTTGCTTAAAAAAAGCTTATTTATTAAATCCAATCAGAACTACTAGGCAACCAGACACCTTTTTATCAATATCTAAATAAGCCTCAACATAACAATCTAATGTGTTATCAATTTTGAAATCCCAATATGGATGATTGTCTTCATCAGCATTCGAAAACAATAAATTTCTGTCTTGATCATACACGTTGAAAATCACGTAGTCATCTTTAGTTCCTGCAGTTGTTGCAATTCTATACAGTGAACCACCATAAAGAGTCACCTTGAATTCTGCTGATTGCTCAGCATCTACAAATGCTTGATATACTTGACCGTCAGAGATGAAAACTTTTCTGTCACTTTTAGTTGGTGCTAAATATTTGTAACATACACTAACCAGTGAATCACATTCTTGAGCTTGAGCTCCGAAAGCGGCAAGGGCTATAATTATTACTGATACTAATCTTTTCATAATTCTATCCGATTAAACCGTTTCTAATATTTTTAATTTTGGAAATAATGTTCCTAAGAACTTCACCTTCCATTTTTACAGAAGATTTACTTTTAATAGTAGTTCTGTGATTTGCTGAATCCTGAATTGGATCAATGAACGTATAATTGAATTCAATCAATTTGTAATCAGTTTGAAGATCCACCAAGTCATTTATAAGTGAAGTATAATACTCATCAGTGTTGTAATCCTCTAAAAGGTCAACTATCGTCTTAAGTGCTGTTTTCTGCTCTCCGATTCTGTTCGCAACTTCTTGTGATTCAGTTTTTTCGTATGACAATGCAGCGAAGTAAAGTGATTCTATCCACCCACCAGTTAAAATTAAGGTAGCAACATCATGCTCCTCATTCTCTTTCAAGAATCTATCACCTTCTCTATACCCATCAGACATGATAACCAACATTGAATCTTGATTGTTTCCATTTTCAATGAATCGCTCTAATAAGTTCTGATCAAATGCTCCTGCGATTCCTAGTTCATCTGAAAGCTTTTCAATCGAAGAAAGATATGAGATTGCTTTTGTGTTGTTCTCGTAGATAGTAGAATAACCTAAGTCTGCTCCGTAAACACCCATGTTTATTGCTCTCTTAAATTCCGTAGTGAAATTGGCAACGTTTTCAGGGTCAGTTAGCATCTCATCATTAAATGATGCAGTGTTGTCTTTAATCATGGTTGCCATCTGAATTGGAGATGGGATACTGAACATTTTACCGTTGATTGAAGAGTTTAATGCTGAAGCAGAATCAAGTTCACTGTCTTGAATAACAATAATATCACTATCGTCTGGATGCTCTACATCTACTTCTATTCCTTCACCACCACATGACACAAAGGCAAGCGTAAGTGAGCTAAGGCAAAAATACTTAAAGAGGATTTTCATAATTGATTAAAATTTTACACCCAAAACTATAAAAATTATTCAATTCAAGGTCAGTTTTGAGCGACTATTCACAAATAAATAGGCCATTTTTTTTCATCTATTTCAACTCCTTTGAAACAAAGCGTAGGAAAAAGAGTAAAAATACTTAATTTTGAAGCTGTTCAGCTATGTTAATACGACCTCGAAGAAATAGAAAAAACCCTGTGATAAGGGCAATGATTGAAGAAACAGTTTTGCGACCTGCAAATTTGATTTATCCATTGTTCGTGACAAATAGCTCTGTAAAAAGAGAAGCTATTTCTTCATTACCTGATTTATTCAGGTTGAATTTTGAAGGACTTTGTGAAGAAATTGAAGAAGCAGTTGAGGCAGGATTAAGAACCTTTGTTCTTTTTCCTGTAATCGAAGAAAAGTTCAAGGACAAAATTGCTTCTCACAGTTACGCCGAGGATAATTTTTATCTCACTTACATCCGAGACTTAAAAGAGAGATATCCAGGGATAGTATTGATGAGTGATGTTGCAATGGACCCTTATAGTTCTGATGGACATGACGGATATGTTGAGAATGGAATTATCCTTAACGATAAAACATTGCCAATTTTAGGGAAGATGGCAGTAGCGCAAGCCCAGGCTGGTATTGATATTATTGGGCCATCTGATATGATGGACGGTAGAGTTAAACTGATCAGACAAGAATTGGATAAGGTAGAAATGGAACATGTTTCTATCATGTCATACACCGCTAAGTACGCTTCTGCCTATTATGGTCCTTTTAGAGATGCGTTGGATTCAGCACCTAAAGCTGGAGATAAAAAGACCTATCAAATGAATCCTGCCAACAAGCAAGAGGCTATTCGTGAAGCTGAATTGGATGAAATTGAAGGTGCTGATTTTCTTATGGTTAAACCTGCTTTGTGCTATTTAGATGTAATTGCTCTTTTAAAAGAGAATTCAAACCTTCCTATCGCTGCCTATAATGTTAGTGGCGAATATGCAATGCTTAAAGCTGCCTGTCAAAACGGATGGTTAGATTACGAAACTGCAATGCCCGAAATGCTTTTGAGCATGAGAAGAGCGGGAGCGGATAGTATTTTGACATATTTCGCCAAGGACTTTGCTCAACTCTATAAGAAACTACTTTAAGGTATAAGAGATACCTTCAGCCCATCCTTCTAACTTCAGAATGATCTCCGTGTCTAAATATGCAAAGTCAGAGATGTTAAATGCAAGTTCTTCATCAACTAATTCTCTGCAACTATCTCCATTGCTATTGTGAAACAAGGTGATTCCTCTTTGAGGTGGTAACGATTTTGAGATCATTTTTGAACCAATCAACGAAAATTCGTGTTCGGCACAACCTCCACTATAGCTAATACTTAAATTCAATACATTACCTTCTAAGGCAACTTTTTTAATTTCAGTTCTAGCGTTATCTCTGTATGGCTCAAAATCTGTGACTAAAATTCCTTGTTTAGTGACAACATCAACATTGGTGCCTTCTTTATCTCTATTTCCACAAGAGGATGCAATTATAGCGATTGCTGTTATTAGGAGGATGTTTAAAGTTTTCATCTGTCTTTGTTTTAATCTATTTGTTGCAAATATAATTCCAAAACTATTTTTTTCTTGTTTTCACAAAAACAACTATGAGAATAAAGAATAAGAGAATGCCAATTACCACGATAAGCTGATGCGGAAAAGTAAACCTTGGTTCAGGTTTCTTGTTCATGTTTTTGGGAATGATGTAATCGCTAGAATCGTTTTTCTCTAGAATGATTTCCTCTTTTAACATTTGATAATCAAATCGCCAATATTCAATTCTTGGAAAGTATTTTCTAAAATTTGGAATCTTATATTTTTTCTGAGTCATCTGTGCCTTCACGTCTTTGAGATCAGCAAGAAGATCTTTATCCCATTTGTTATAATGTCGGCCCAAACTGTATCCAATATAAGCTTGGCTTAGTGAAAGATGACCTTTAATAAGAGCTGCCATCTCTCTACAAGCATTCGCTAAAATTGGGTCATCCTCATATACATATGAGATCATTTGATCTAATACGTATTCTAAATTTTTCAAAGGTCTGATCACAGATTGAATAAATAACGGGTCATCCTTTTCTAATTCGTTTAGGCTAGAATCTACCTCCCAATTCAGTACCTTATTGTCTTTGTGCCATTTTTCATCAGCTTTATTTTTGACCTTTCCCAAAATCATTTTTTTGAGAAAATAGATCTTAGAAAACTCTAAGATCATTGGACTGGACTTTTTAATTTTGGCTAAAGCCCGAACATAATCTTCATTCAAATAATCAATCATTAATTGATCATACCAGTAATCTTCCTCGTCCTGAAAATCGACATTTAAGTTCTGGAAATAAAATTTTGACAAGTCTCTATTTCCCGTTTGCAATGATGCTTCAGCAAATTTTAAACTATCAAGACGGCTCCATTCTTTTCTAGGTTTATTCTCTAAACTATCTAGCTTTAATTTCAGAACTGAATTAGAAAAACCTCTTTTGAATTGCTTGAAAACAAAATTAGGAGTGCTTTCTGCTCGATAAGGAGATTTCACGTATTTAACGGAATCCCTTTGTCCATATCCAACACTATATGTCGCACAGAAAAGAAAAACAAAAAGGAATTTGTTAATGTGTAGCATTGAAGGCAAATTGAATTATGTTGGCACCCATTTTTAGGGCTTCAGCTCTTTTGTCTGCTGCATCACCATGAACTTCTGTGTCTTCCCATCCATCTCCTAAATCTGATTCATAAGTATACAAGCAAACTAACCGACCCTCATAAATAACCCCGAATGCTTGAGGTCTTTTCTTGTCATGCTCATGAATCTTAGGAAGACCTTTATCAAAATCATACTTTTGATGAAATATGGCATGTGAATAAGGTAGCTCGACTAAGTCGTTATTGGGAAATATCTTCTTTATTTCGATACGAATGAACTTATCCATTCCATAATTGTCGTCAATGTGAAGAAATCCTCCTCCCAACATATAGTTTCTGAGATTATCGGCGTCATCATTTGAAAAAACTACGTTTCCGTGTCCAGTCATATGAACGAATGGGTAATTAAATATTGAAGGATCTCCAGCGTCTACAGTTTCAGTTTGCTCTGAGATGTTCGTCTTTAAATTCTTATTGCAAAACTTCACAAGGTTAGGCAAGGCAGTTGGATTGGCATACCAATCTCCTCCGCCACGATATTTTAAAACCGCCACTTGATATGAACTCTGTTGACCATAAGTCAAAAAGCTCATCATGAAAATGCTTATTGCAATAAGTAAACGCTGTGACATGCTAGTATTCCCGCTGTTTCTGTTCTTAATCTTGATTTACCCAAACTTATAGGTGTGAACCCATTTTCCTTGGCTAAGTTAATTTCTTCAGGACTAAAATCTCCTTCAGGTCCTATTAATATAATACTGGATTGATTTACTTTTAAAGTATTCTCAATCGTCTTCTTAGAATTATCGTCTTCACAATGAGCAATCAGTTTTACCGCTTCACCATAATCTTTTGAAATCATTTCTTTGAACGAAATCATTTCATGAATGTGAGGTAAAAATCGATTACCAGATTGCTTAAGGGCTCCAATTGCGACTTTCTCAGCTTTATCTTTTCTCAACCTCTTTCTCTCTGAGTTAGCACTTTCGATTGGAATTACTTCTTTAATCCCCATTTCCGTGCATTTCTCCAAGAAAAAAGAAAATCTATCAATACTCTTTGTTGGCGCGATCGCTATAGTTAAGGGCAAAGGATGTTCACTTGATCTGTCTTCATTAATTACTTCAAAGCCAACTTCTTTTTTAACCGTTGAAGTTATTTTGGCTTCAACTGATCTTCCGTTTCCATCAATAATATTTATTTGGTCTCCCTCTTTTAGCCTCATGACTTTAGTGGCATGCAAAGATTCGCCTTCATCCAGCAAACCGAAATTTAAATCACTGCAAAAAAAAGTATGTTTAGACTTCAACATGAATCAAAAATGTATTTTTGTTTAAAACTACAAAATGTCGTCCTTAAAAGTAGCATTTTTATATTCCGAAATTGCAGGTTATTTTATGTCTAACATAAAAGAGCTGGCAAAACATCATGAAGTATTGATCTTCAGATGGCCAATTAATTCAGAAGCACCCTTCAATTTCAAGAGTATAGCGAACGTTACAATCAAAGACAGGAGTGAATTTTCTCAAGACGAATTAGAATCAGAATTGAAAACCTTTTCACCTGATATTTTAGTATGTTCAGGTTGGATGGATAAAGGATACGTAAAAGCAGCGAAGTCGTTCAAAAGACAAATCCCTATTGTTCTCACATTGGATAATCATTGGACTGGAGGACTTAAGCAAAGAATCGCATCTATACTTTCAAGCTTTTATCTAAAGAAGATTTTTACACATGCATGGGTGCCAGGAGATCCGCAGGCAATATTTGCGAAGAAATTAGGTTATTCAGGAGACAAACTAATTCGTAATTTCTATTGCGCTGATGTCGAATTATTCTTGAATAAATTTGAAGAAAGTTTTGAGATTAAGCGTACAGCTTTTCCGAAGCGATTTCTTTATGTAGCAAGATATGTAGAGCATAAAGGTATTTATGAAATGTGGCAAGCATTTAAAGAACTGAAAGATGAGGGCCTGATAGATTGGGAACTTTGGTGTTTAGGAACCGGAGATGAGTGGGGAAAAAGGGTCATATCTGAAGGTATTGAACATTTTGGATTTGTTCAGCCCACAGAGATGGGGAAATATCTGAAAGAAACAGGCGTTTACATTCTTCCAAGTAAATTTGAACCTTGGGGCGTAACTGTGCAAGAGTTCGCAATTAGTGGGTTTCCTATGATGATTTCAAGTGAAGTAGGCGCGAAGCACACTTATTTGAGTGATAATGGCTTTGAAATAAAAGCAGGAGACAAGAATGCAATTAAAGAGGCCATGCTGAAGTTTGCAAAAATGACAGATGCTGAACTTATAAAGATGGGGGAGAGAAGTAATGAAATTGGCTTATCTTTCAATAATAAAATGTGGGTCGATAACTTGATTGGAATAAAGAAATAATGGAAAAACTAGCGATAAAACTTTGCATGGGCAAAGACATAGGTGTTCACGGGAATCTTTTTGGAGGAATAATGTTAACGTGGTTAGATGAAACCGCGGCAACTTGGGCCTGCAGTGTTTGTGAAAACCCGAATATGGTGACGGTTAAAATTGATGAAACGATATTTGAAGCTCCGGTGAAAGTCGGTAATCAAGTAAATATTTACGGCGAGGTTCAAAAGATGGGCAAATCATCTGTGACCATTTACATTGAAGCAAGAGGTTATAATTTTTACACCGGTAAAGAGAGACTCGTTTGTTCTACGTTCTTCATTTTTGTACGAATTGATGAAAGCGGAACGCCTATTCCAATTTCAGAAGAAGTTCGAAACAAGTATCAACATTTAACTGCATAGTTGAAGTCTTACCTTATCATACAGACTGCCTTTATAGGTGATGTGATTTTGGCAACAGCTTTAATTGAAAGTATAAAATCAAAAGAACCTGAGGCAGAAATTGATTTCCTTCTCAGAAAGG
>JBLFXO010000033.1:0-18155 GCA_047609865.1 Arenicella sp. | reverse complement strand
CCAAAGCAAGAAACGTCTGTTGAATCCATAGTTAGAACCTCAGCGTTTACATCAGATATTGGGAATACTTCTGTCAGTGTACAGCCGTTTTGGTCAGTTACAAGAACGGATATAACACCGGGGCATAATCCAGTTGCGTTGTTTGTTCCTTCTCCAGCGGATGGGTCTGGAGTCCAGTCATAAATATAGATAGGATTCCCTCCAGATACATTTATTGTTGCTGATCCATTACATGTTCCGCAGGTCGCATTATTTGAGAATGTTGAGGAAGCTACAAGTTCGGTAGGCTCCGATATGTTTATAATAGTGTCAATAAAGCAACCAGCGCCGTCAGTTATGGTTGTAGTGATTGGACCGGCACATAATCCTATAGCAGTGTTTCCTGTTTGAAGGTCAGACCAATTGACTGTATAGGTTCCGTTTCCGCCACTTGGAGCTACAATGATTTGTCCATTACAGTCACCGAAACATTGAGCGTCTGTTATTAAAGCGTTTGCAAAAATTGGATTGGCATCAATTATAATAAATGTAACTGTAGTATCACAAATACTGGCGTCACTTATAATTACAGTGTAAGTGCCAGGAGGTAAGTTCGTAGCTGTAGAGGTGTTTTGTACTAGAGGATCATCCCATTGGTAACTATATGGTGGATTGTTTCCGGCTAAGACGAGTACTGTGGCCGTTCCATCATCATTACCTGAACAAGTTAAGTCAGTTTGAGATGGTGTTACATCCCATGGTTCGCCAGGTGCTGTCATATCAACCGGTCCGAACGTAATTGAACATCCATTTAAATCAGTAACCAAGACGTTATAGAGTCCTTGGCAAACGTTAGTTAATGTATCGTTTGTTTGTCCAGGGAGGTTTGCCAAGAATTCGTCTTGCCATTGGAAGAAATAAGGAAAAGATCCTCCTCCAGGCACAATGTCAATTAATCCGTCACAAGAACCAAAGCAATTTACAGGGCTTACATTGAAGTTTCCAGTCAAAGCGGTTGGTTCTATAACAGGTAAACAAGAACTTGTTATGGTGCAGCCATTATCATCAGTTATAACAACTTGATAATCTCCAGGGCCTAAATTATTCGCAACCTGTGTTGTTTGGCTGATTGGAAGACCAGTATTACAATCAAACCATTCATAAAGATAAGGTATTAACCCACCTGAATTGATAACAGTAGCTGTTCCGTTATTTGCTCCGAAACACGAGATATTCGTGGAAGATTCAGCATCAATCACCAGTGCAGTTGGTTCTGATATTGTTGTTGAAAAGATCTCACTACAACCTTGGTCGTCTGTTACCGTTACATCCCAGTTACCAGCGCAAAGTCCACCAACATTAGGCGTGCCCTGCCCTGTTCCAGGCAAGCCTGGTCCCCAATTGTATATTAGTATTCCTGTCCCTCCGGCTGCGGCTGCAAAGGCCGACCCATTACAGTCACCATTACAAACAACGTGAGTTGGTGTAACTAAACCAGTAATTTCAGGTGGCTCGTTTACTACGATCGTGTCTGTGGTCACACAGCCAGAAGCGTTAGTGAGTACTGCTAAATATTCTCCAGCACATAATCCGCTGGCAGTTGATGGCTGAGTTGCCGGATTGTCAATTATACCAATTGGTAATCCTGTTAAATTATCAAACCATTCAACTATATAAGGTGCGTCTAATAAGTTGTAAGCAACTGTTGCAGTTCCATCACACAATCCGAAACAAGTAATGTCTGTAGAGTCCATAACTGTAACCTCTAAGGCCACACTATTTATTGTTACGGCGATATTTTCTAAACATCCTGCTCCGTCAGTAGCGACTACATTATATGCTCCAGCGCAAAGACCACTTACAACAGCAGTTCCTTGTCCAACTCCGGGTGCGGGGGTCCATATATAATTAAAAACGCCAGTTCCACCAGTTGCTGATACTTCAGCTGTTCCATCACAAATACCACAAGTCGCATCAATTTCAGAAATTACGGATGTAAAGATTTCAGGTAACTCGGTGATTGTCATGGTGTCAGAGTTAACTTGACATAAGGTGGCATCAGTAATTTGAGCGTAATATTGACCAGGGCATAAATTTGTAATCGAATCATTGTTAATACCTAAAGGTAAACCTGTAATAGCATCAAACCACTCAAAGTTGTAGGCACCTGTTCCACCAACGACAGTAATATAAGCTTCACCTGAACATACTCCAAAACATGATGAATTTATAACGTTTGTATCAATAACAATTTCTGCAGGTTCTAAAATTGTATATGATATTATAGTGTCGCAAAGATTTTGGTCAGTAACTGTGACCGTAACAGGACCAGAACATAAGCCAATAGCGGTTGGTGTTGTTTGTAATAATGGATCGTCCCATTGATAGTTATAAAGTGGAGTTCCTCCTGAAATCATTGTCACAGTTGCATCTCCATTACAATCTCCGAAACAAACAATGTCAGTTTGACTGAATGTTAAATCAAATTGGGTGGGTTCATTGATCGTAACGTTGTCGTTAACTGAACAACCGCTGTCGTCTGTAACTGTTACCGTATAATTACCTTGACACAAGCCGCTGGCTACGACACCGTTTTGTCCTCCAGGAACCCAATCAATTACATAAGGGACTGTTCCTCCTCCAATAACTACTTGAGCTGAACCATCACAATCACCGAAACAGCTTACGTGTGAAATTACACTTGCAGTTGCAGTTACGGGCGTAGGTGCTGTTATTGTAAAACAGATAACCGTATCGCAACCAATGTTGTCTGCGATTGTGACACACCAAATACCTGCAGATAAACCTGAGACATTAGAGGTGCCATCACCAATTGGAGCGGCAGGAATCCAATTGTATGTGTAGCCAATTCCAGAGCCACCTGAATTTATTGTTACGTCAATTGTTCCGTTAATATCCCCTGCACAAACTAAGTCAGTTTGATTCGTCGTAATATCATATTGGGAAGGACTGTTCAATGTAACTTGATCATTTAATGTACAACCTTGATCATCTGTTACTAATACATCATATAATCCTGCGCACATTAGAGAAGGTGTTGCTGTTCCCTGCCCCAGTCCTGGAACAGGAGTCCATGTGAGAACAAAAGGAGGTGTTCCGCCACCAGGTGTTGCAATTACAGATCCATCACAAAGGTCGTAACAACTTGGATTAGTTGGCACAAGGTTAACTGTAACGGGCGCTGGTTCAATGACTTCGACAGTATCAGGAGTTGAACTACAACCGTTGTCATCTGTTACGACAATTTCATAGAACCCTGCACAAAGTCCAGCTAAAGTATCTGTTGCTCCAACTCCAGTTCCGCCAGGCACTGTTATCCAAGAGTAGAAGTAAGGAAATGTTCCACCAACTACGTCTACATCTACAGAGCCGTCACAGACACCGAAGCAAGATACCTGATAGCCGTCTGCAGTAGCATCAATTTCGGTTGGTTCATCAATGGTAATACAGGCGCTTTGAAATGAGCAACCTAGCCCTCCAAAGTCGGTTACAACTACATAGTAATCACCGGCACAAAGAGTTGTTGGGTTCTCATCTGTAATTCCGGTACTAACGCCCAGGCAGGTGAACCATTCAAAAGTATTTCCACCGGCACCTCCAAATGGATTGGCACTGGCCTCACCATCACAAGTCCCAAAACAGCTGGCATCTTGGTCTGCAGAGGGGTTGACTCCTAAAACAGGAGGCTCAGTCATAGTGATAAGCGTATCGAATGTACATGAGCTATCATCTGTAATGGTTAAAATTAAAGGTCCTGCACAAAAGCCAATTCCTGGCATTGGACCGGATGTTAAAGGGGCTATATTCCAAGAGAATCCGTAAGGAGTTCCTCCATTACCGCCTCCTGCTATTACATCAATTTCTCCATCACAATCGCCAAAACATGTAGGCTCAGTGATAGTAGCATCAGCCGTGAAGTCAGGAGCCCCTGGTACTATAAAAGAAGTGTCAGTAATGCAGCCGTTGGCATCTGTAATTTGAACAGTGTTTAGTCCTTGACATAAATTGGAAGGATTGGTTGTGCTCTCCCCGTTTGACCAATCAACTATGTGCGGAGCGATACCTCCAAGGGGCGTAGAATTAACAATGCCGTCACACGCTCCAGGACAAACTTCTGCAATGGTGTTGAATACAAATAACGTTGACTTTGATGGTGGAGATAAAATTTCACTGGCGTTGCATTGATTTGGGGAGCCGTTTATTAGATCTCCTAGATCTCTAATGATAATTAAGTAGTTGTCAGGGCATAAGTCAGGAAAAGTGCTGGTAGTGACAAAAGGACCTAAGTCAAAGCTATATTCGAAAGGTCCTATCCCATTAGTTACGTTGATAGATAATTCTCCATTACAAGAGTCATTGCAACTAACCTGAACTCCTCCGATATAATCTAAAGTAACAATTTCAACCTCCATTCCTGCTGTGGTAGCTCCACAAGGAATAATGAATTGATCTTTTGTGAAGTTTGAAGCAGAGAAGTCTCCTTTTGATACTTCTTCAATCTCTTGTTCGTTTATGAAAAAATTGCCATCAGACGCGCCAATTTTTTTTGCCATTGATAAGTTTAGTTCTGAATTGGCGTATACAAAGGAGTCACCAAAGTCAAAGTTGAAAGTATCGTGACTTGAGATTACTTTATTCGAGTTAATGATGAATCCGTTTGACTTTAATTCTCCAGAATTAAAATGAATTTCATTTTGCTGTGTAGTTATTAAATTTGAACTCAGTTCCCATTTTCCAGAAGTGAATATGACATTGGCGGATATAGATAAGCCATTGAAATTTAACTCTTTTAAAAAGTTTTCAGTGTTTTGAAAAATAATAGACTCTAGATTAAGACTAAAGTTCTCAGTAGCTATGAAAGCCCCTCCAATTGTAATTGATTTATTTGCACCTTGAATATCTAATGGTGTCTCAGATTCTATTCGGAAACCGTTTACCGTAACATTATTAGTAAGAACTATAGTTCCGCTAGAGCTTGTGAATGATGAGTTATCAAAATTGACATCATCATCAATTCCAGGCAGATTACCGGCAGGGCTACCACCAGTAGTCAATGACCAATGTGAAACATCTGACCAGTTTCCTGCTCCGTTAACCCAGTAATAATCCGCACCGAATGCAAAATTTGTGAAAGTGAAAGCAATAAGAACTACAAGTCTTTTGAAAAATGAGGATTTCATCTTTTTCATAGTTTGTAATGTTAAATTTATCATAGTTCGTAACAAATAGATTCTTTCAAAACTACCTGCTGTATTATATTAAACGCAAACTTTTGCGTAAAGGTTGTTTTTACTCAAAGCTTGGACATGTTGTTGTACTCGAGTTCCCATAGTTAGAACAGGAGTTAAAACCTCCAGTAACTTCGTGAGTGTACCACATATTACCACCTAACTTTGAGATTACAAAATCGAACGAATATCCAATCGATATCCAATTAAAAAACTTAACCCTTATTTGGGCTGTAATGGCATCTGTTCTTCTGAGTCCAACACCAAAAGAGAACTTATTATCTAAGTCAACCAGAGCACTTAAATGAAAATCAACAGGAGTTGATTTAGTCCACAAAACGAAAAAAGAAGGAATAACTGACCACTTTTTTTCAAGTGTAAATGAACGTCCACCTGTCGCATAAATGTGTCTTTGGGATTTTGCCTCGGGCCCAATTTGATCTAAAGTATTTCCAAATATATTGTGGACTGAAAACCCAAAATAAGTTCGTTTGTCCTTTAGCCAGGCACCAATTTTTGCGTCAGGAAAAGTGATAAAGCTAAGACTTGAAGTCGGTACTGACGGGTCTGATAATTCCGTTGTAATGTCTGCAGCATTAAATGCGGTTTGCTTGAAGCCAAAAGATGTGCCAAACGATAGGTCCCAATTTCTGTTAAGGGGAATGTGTATTGCATAAGCAATGTGTAAGTTCAAAAAAGAATAAGGTCCGAAAGCATCTCTTTTAATTTGACCACCGATTCCGTGTTTGGGACCAAATGCATTTCTAGTCTTCTTTCCAAAACGTAGCGGAGCGTGAGCATTAATAAATCCAGTTTGAGGTGCTCCGTCAATTCCGACCCACTGAAGACGATAACCTGTTCTTATATCGATACAGTTCTTAGTTCCTGCAACAGCTGGATTGAAAGCAAATTGATTGAATTGATATTGGGTATAATGCTCTAACTGCTGCGCAAAAGATGAGCTAGATAGGAGTATGATGAATATGGCTAAAGACTTCTTCATTACTTGATAATATTTACTTGTCCTTTAAATATCCCGTCATCTCCAGTTTTTAAATCTATCACATAGAAATAAGTTGAGACTGGCAGTATTTTACCTTTGTTAGTACCGTCCCACCATTTGTCCTGAGTGCTATACCCAGTGGTTTGAAATACTTTCTGTCCAGATCTGTCATATACGAGAACTTCCATGTCAGGATATTGAGCACTATTTCTAATCACCCATTTGTCGTTAATATCATCTCCGTTTGGTGAGAATCCAGAATATATAGTGATAACCTCCCCCACAAAAACATTGACACTATCAGTGGCTGTGCAGGCCCCGCTTGTAACAGTTAAGAAGTAAGTAGTTGTGGAAGTTGGATTTGCTGAAGGCGTAAAACTTGTAGGGTCGGTTAATGTATTGGCAGGAGTCCAAAGAGCATTTCCAGAGCCAGCTCCATCCAAAGTTACTATCTCACCTTCTTGGATAAATTTATCTGGGCCAGCTACTGCGGAAATTGGCGTTACTTCGAAAAAGATACTGTCTGTCGTATCTGTATAAACACATAAATCACCACAATTAATGATTAATTTTAAATAGCCATCAGCACTTAATTGGGTTGTTGAGAATTGGTTGTTTGGTGCACTCTCCAAAAGAATATTATTGTAATACCAGTCAAAACTGCTGGTGTCAGAGCAATTACTAATGATTGTTTCTACCGCCGCGTCATCACCCTCACATAGTACCGTATTCATGGCTGATATTGTTGCTGTTGGAGCTGTTGCGCTTACAGCTGGCCCTGAAATTTCTATTTGATAATCACATTCGGCAGAATTCGTTACTCCCCCTCCAAATTGTGAGCCATTAACCATAACGTAATACGTAGTGTTTGCCGATAGTGCTACTGCATTGTTAATATTGAAATCTACACCTGAAAAAGTACAAGCCGAATATGGAGTGTACGAAGTCTCTACGCAGGGTGTTGTTACATTGAAGAGAACGGCATCTATCACCTGACCATAAGTTGGGTCGGTGTTGAAGCTCATGTTTGTGAAGTCAATCGTTACCGCTCCTCCGGCTGCATTAGTCGTGAAAATGTACCAGACTGTTGCTGAATTGATAGTGCAAAAATTGTCGTCAGTTGCTGCATCAAATGTTGCTGCAGTCGTAGTGCCTTGGAGAGGTTGGCCAGCACAGAGTCTCATGGAATTCGAACAAACATCATTTGATGGCTGACAAAAACTTGCTAATGAACTAAAATAGAACACAAAAATATATAGCAGTTTTTTTGAAATCATAAAGAGGTGAAACGTTTGAGCTATGTTAAATATAAGTAAATAATTTGTCGAAGTTAACCTAAATGAGAACATTAGATATTTCCCGTTTGTTTATCTTTAAACAGATGATAGTGAATTAAGAGTCAAAAATCTAATATTGAACTCCAATTACGCAAACATCATCTAGTTGTTCGAGCTCTCCTCTCCATGAGTTGAATGTCTTATCTAAAAGAGTTTTTTGATCGTCCATGCTGAGGTGTTGGTTTTCGATAAGGAGCGTTTTCAGTGTCTTGTACTTGAATTTTTTACCTTTTGGTCCCCCAAATTGATCAACATATCCGTCAGAGAAAATATATATGAGGTCCCCTTCTTCCATTTGAAATTTGTGATTCTGAAAAGGAACCTTGAACTCAAAATCACCGATAGGCTGTTTGTTTGCCTTAACTTCTTCTAGCTCTCCCGATTTTTTGCGGATTATCCAAATTGGATTATTTGCTCCTGCGTATTCAAGAGTTTTTTTAGTAGTATCAATGAGACAAATTGCACCGTCCATTCCATCTTTTACAGCATCTTCACCTGAGTCAAATGTTTCAATAACGAGCTCTGTCAATTTGTCAAAAATTGATGCAGGCTGGGTGAGGTTGAACTCTTTCACGCATCTATTTAATCCATTGGCTCCAACTACACTTACAAGTGCCCCAGGAACACCATGACCAGTGCAATCAATTGCGGCAATTAATACCTTGCCGTCAAGTTCGTTCATCCAATAAAAGTCACCTGAGACTATATCTTTTGGTTTGAAATACACGAAGCTATTTGGCAATGCTTCTTTAATTTTTGACTCTCTTGGAATGATGGCTTTTTGAAGTCGCAATGCATAATTAATAGAATCCACAATTTCCCTATTCTTCTCTTCAACGACATCTTTTTGAGTCTGTAATTCTTGGGTTCTTGCAGCTACTTTGTCCTCGAGATTATGCACCAAGTCTTGCATAGAATCTTGCATGTGAATGAAACTTTTAGAAAGCACCCCGATTTCATCTTCTCCCCTCGGCTCAATTTTAACTTCAAGATTTCCGTTTGCGAATTCTTCAGCTCTTGCTGTTAACTCTTTAATTGGTTTCGTGATTTTTTTGGAGATGAAAAAGGAGGCGAATATGATAGATATTAGCAGGCCAATAAAAATAACGATTATATTTCTTCGTAAATCATATACATGTGAAAATGCTTCTTCTTTATCTATTTCACTCATGATTACCCAGTCCATATCTCTAATAATTAGTGGCTTATAAGAGGATAAAACTGAAACCCCCCTATAGTCATCAAAGATTTTGGAATCTGTTTCACCATTTAGAGCACCTATGGTTCCTTCAGTTTCAACAACCTGCAAGCCTACTGTGCTTTCAAAGTTTTTTATTTGGTTTATTGTTATTTCATCAGTTCCGATTTTTTCAATCATTTTGAAGTAATTTTCGCGGTCTTCAATAAAAAATCGTGATTGATTCCTGAGTGTAAAATCACTAGCAACAATATAAGTCTCTCCACTTTCTCCAAGACCAACATCTGCCCATTCATGTCTGTTAGTCATAATGTCGTTAATCTTCTTAATCGGCATTTGAAAAATAAGGACACCTACATTTTGATCTCCATCAAAAACTGGGGAAGCCATGAATGCAGCAGGAGCATTATAAGAAGGGTGATAAGGTTCGAAATCAACTAGTTTCACGAAGTCTTTGTCTGTCGCTTGACTTGCTTCTTTAAAGGCTTCGGCTAAGTTGGAATTCGCATATGGCCCATCAATCAAGGAGGTACCAAAGTCAACTTCCTTATAAACTGAATAAATGATATGACCACTTTCATTATCAACTAAAAAGATGTCATAGAATTCAAATTTTTCTAGATAAGATCTAATGAGTGGATGATAAGTTTCGTGAGCCTGGCCATAAGAAGTTTGATCGGCAGTCTGGCTCAAATAGTGTTTATCACCAATTGGATTTTCATTCGAAGAAATAAATAGATCCTGAAGAATTAAGGACGACTCATGAGCTGGCCAGTGATGTGAAAAATCCTCAGAAATCTTAACGTTAACATTCAGCCTCGGCATGAACTCATCTCGATAATAGCTTTCTAACCGAGCTTCATAGGCCACAACTTCTTCATCTGAATAATTAAGTTCTACACCAATTGTGTCAAAACCCGACTTAAACGAACTCAAGGCTTCAATAATTGTGTGGTCTTCTGAAAAGGTAACAATCTGATTTTCTATATCGGTGAAGTAATCTTCAATTTGACTAGCCTTCATTTCTCTCACCGCTGTGAGACGGTTAAAGGACTCTTTTTCTAAAGAACTTTTTCCTTTGAAATAGCTAAGTAGCCCTATCACTGAAATAGACAGGAAAGCTATAAAAAAGAAAGCTACTCCCAATTTAAAATTGATTTTAGAATCACTAAACTTTTTTATGAATCCCACAGGCATCTAATAATTTGTTGAAATATACGCAAATTGGATAAAATGGGTATATTTAATCGTGGAAATGCCTGCTCATAACTATATAGAACTCAACTGCTATTGCACCTGGTTAGGTTCTGACCGCATTGCTAGAACGAAGGTTAAAGAACGAGCAATTGTTGTTTTGCAAGATGCCATTGAAAATAGTATTTGTGTAAACAGACTTATCCCATCATCATTTGGTTTAATTGTGGATGCTGGAGGAGTGAAACCCATCACAAAAAAGGCTCGAGAACATTTCGCAGGCAGAGGGCGGTCTTCGAAATGTCTTTCTATAGCTATTTTGTTGGACTCTCCTTTGAATAGAATGGGCGCCAATTTTTATATGGGGGTTAGCAAGCCAGATCTTCCTGTTAAATTATTCAACTCTCAAAATAAAGCGATCAATTCGTCTAAATCTCAAAGTTAATTTATGTCGTTTCAAGATAAAAGGATAGAGGAAATTATGGAGTTGTTGATGTCTTATGCAAGGCTAGAGTTCGACCATAAAATCCAAATTGATTCCCATCAAGACGAGCTAACGGCTATTTCCGCTGGAGTTAATATGTTAGGAGAAGAATTAAAGGTGAATTTCATCTCCTTGAAAGAGAAAGAAAGGCTTTTAAAAGAATTGCACCACAGAGTTAAGAATAACATGCAAATCATAACTTCAATGTTGCGTTTGCAAACTATGAATGAAGATGATCCAAAAATATTGTCTTTTGTTCGGGACTCTAAGAGTAGAATAGAGTCTATGGCTCTTGTTCATGAAATGCTTTACAGTTCAGAAGGTTTTGAATACACTCAGTTTTCGGAATATGTAGATTTTCTTCAAAGGTCAATATTCATGTCTTATGCTCCTCCAAAACATAAAATTGAAGTTGATGTAAAGGTTAATGAGAAATGCTATTTTAATATAGATAAAATGATTCCCTTAGGATTAATCTTAAATGAACTTTTTACGAATTCATTAAAACACGCATTTGAATCAAATGAAGGTTTAATTAGTTTGCAAGCTCAAAACATTGGTGAACGTGGGTTCGTGATAGTGTACGAAGATAATGGGGTAGGACTACCGGCTAATTTTGATCTATCTACTTCAACAACTTTAGGAATGCAACTGATTGAAATGCTATCGGAGCAAATAGATGGCAAGATAGATTTTTCATTTTCAGGAAAGCAGAGCGGAAAAGGTTACGGTCTTCGTTTTGAGTTGAGGCTCTAAACAATCACTTCACCGTTAGAATTTGTTGTAAGTGTTGAACTCATGAGGTCAAAGAATGGGCGCATAGCCTTGAAAGTATCCGCTGCCAACTTTGTAAATGAACCATCTAAAACTTCTTTATCAGTGAATGATTTACGCACCAAAAATTGTTTTTTTCGTAGAAGCTCTATTTCAGGATGATCAGTTGTATAACCTTTTGGCGCAGTTTTAAGACTTTCACCCAAAAGCTCACCAAAATTTGATTTGAATTCTTTAGAACTAAAAACACCTTTGAATTCGTTACCGTTCAGATGGATTTCTTCTCTAATGCGCTTTATGTCATCAGAGCTTGGGCCCCAAAAACCACCGGCTAAAAATGATGCGTCAGGAGCAATGTGAAAATAATAGCCACCTCTTAAAAGGGCAGTGTCTCTCTTGAACCCACCACTCCAATTAATTTTATAGGGAGTTTTGTCTTTTGAAAATCGGGTGTCTCTATATATCCTATGTAGACATTTTTTACCGTTAGGGTTTGCAATATCATCATGCTTGTTCATTTCTGACAAGAGCTCTTCAGCAAAAGAGATCAAGTTTTCATGACATTCGAGATACTCGCTTTTATTGGCATTAAACCAATCGCGCTCATTGTTTTTTTTGAGTTTTTTGAGAAATTCAAGGCTCTTTGAGGATATCATATCAAGTGTTTTTCATCTTAGGATTTCAAAATTAACAATTTATTGGGGACAATATAATTCAGATATTGATTGAAAATTAAAAATAGAATGCTATATTTGGTTTAGAGTTTTTTCATGGTTTTCAGTAAGTAGAGGATAACGATTCTTAAAAGCTGTATGTAATTCCAAAGTAAGTAGTGTACAAGGCCCAACTTTTTGTTGGGCTTTGTTGTTTTATAAAGTTATTATGAAGAATGGTCTTTTAGTTTTTTGTCTTTTAGTTTTTTCCACTTTTGGTTTTTCTCAGTCATACCTTGAAGAGCTAGAGAATTCCTACGAAAGATCAAAGGGTGGTTCTGGGGCTTCAGTGTCCTATGTAGTTCACTTAAGTGCGAGTTCTGCGAAATCATATTACGCAAAAAATTTCAGTTCAGGAGTTCTAGTGAAAAATGGAGATAAAGCCGTACATTATGAGCTAACTAAAAAGGAAGGTGAGTCAAAAAGTGCCATCATCATTAATCTCGAAACCGTCAAATTAATTGAGTTTGAGATTACTTATCCAAAAGGAGAATGCAAGTACTCTTTTGACTTTTACTACTGAGTGAATCAAGAATTTGCATTTGTGTACAATGCTAAATTAGGATTGTTTAATAAGAGTTTTGATTTTTTGCACAAAGCGATTTGTCCATCTACCTATTCTTGCGAACTATAGAGTCTCACTCATGGAAACTTTGGAGCAAAAGATGAATGGTCATAGTTCCTGGTGAAATCGAAAGCAGAATTTAAGTTTATCTATCTTGAGGCATTAAGAAAGAGCTTTCCGACCCAGAAAAATTGCAATTGCAATTGCCCATTGTGTTATTGAACTCGAAACTAGTTTTATTAAAAAAGGACTTCTTGAATCTCGGCTTATTAAGTATTGATGGCTAAAATTGGAGCTAAGCTATAGAAAGAAGTCTTACAACGACAGTCGAATTCTTTAATTCAGGAGACAATTTCTTACCTAAGCTCAGCTTACTCCTTTTATATAATAAGATGCTCCCGCTACTTGTCATCTCCATTTTAGCATTCTTAAAAGAGAAGTAAGTGGTAATCAACCCGCCTAGATTGAGTGCTTTCTTTTCGCTTTTGATGTTGGGATTAAATACTTCTTCCTTTTCCTTCAGGAATAGGGTCGTATTGCTGTGAAATTTATTTTATATTGGATGCATAAAGAATAATAAACTTCTGAATATCAATATACTTTTGTGTTGAATGGAAGATTTGCCTATATTTGGCTGAACCCTTTAAATCTCTATTATGTCGAAGTCTTATTTACTAATTACACCTTTATTTTTTATGTTTTCATGTGGATCTGCTGAAGAAGGAGATTCTGAGGTGTCTGCGGAAGATGTTGTAACTGAAGAAGTCATAGTAGAAGAAGTACCTGAAGTGATTAATTCTTTCTTACTTGAGACTAAGGCGGCAGGTATTTTCATTATAGGTGAAGAAGTTCCAGATTTACCAGATGGTTTGAAAATGAGACATTTTGTTGAGGCGGAATTATCAGAAGAAGGTCCAGGAGAAGAGCTTACTCATAATGTTATTTTCAATCAATTAGAAGACGTTGTTGAGTTGATTATGGACCATCAAATGAGCGAAGAGCATCATGAGGATAAAGACATTTTAGAGATGTGGGTCCTTTCAAATTATTATGAAACAGCTGATGCGATCAGTGTCGGCTCAACCATTGAAGAATTTGAGGCAGCTTACCCTGATGCAAAAGTTTGGTATACATATGTATCGGACAGGTTCATACTAGAAACTGAAGCTTTACCTGACGTTCAGTTTTTGCTTAACGCTGGAGATTACATGAAAACGCCGAAAGGCAACAGTGATATGGAGATGATGAGGTTGGAAGACTTTGAAGTTGGATCCAAAATTGTTAAAATTCGAATGTACTAAGTTATAACACCTACATTTTCAACTTTTTTTCTTGGAGTCAATACTATTTATTCGTAGATTAGGTTGTGCAATTAGCGATCACCTTGAGAATAGGTTTTAAAGTCCTCGTTCGAAACCGTTAATAGCCTAATTCGATTTTATTTTGTATGCAAGGTAGAAATGCAAATCTTTTAATGTCTCCTCATTATATCAGGGTAACATTTTCATTTTTATTGTTTCCATTGTACTCTTTGATTTTATCAAATCGATTTAGTATTCTAATGAGCCCGACCGTTGGGTCAATTCGTTAAGCGAACGCTCTAAATCTAACAAAATGACCGTTTCGATTATCACTGCTTTTATTGAAGTAAGGAATTTTTCGTACGGAAGATTGACTTCTTAAGTCAATAACAATTTAAAACTCTATACATACACTAGCGCGCAAATCCTTGTACGCTACTTACTGTGAAAAAAAGGCGCCTAATTCTAGGCGCCTTTTTTTGTAACATTTGGTGTGGTTCGATAATTTTAAAATTATCGAATCTAAAACTGATTATTTTTGGATGCTTTTTTTGCTCTGCTAATTTCGGAAGAGTGCAGGAGAGTGCTTTTTTCCAATGATGAAATATTGTCAAAGGAATGAAATTAATTTTGGTTTTTATTACTCCAGTGATAGGTTTGGCTTTAGTTATAGACATTATCAGCCTTGTTTAGTGGGTATGAGTTTAAGGACAGAGTACGCTTTGGTTTGGAATTAGGTACTGGTGTGTATGAGAACAAGTAAGGTTTATGGTATAAAACCTGGTCAATTTTAAATCCCGATCCTGAATTAGTTATTCGGTTGGGTTTTTTCTTTGACAAAAAGAAAGACTAATTATCTTAGTGCTTCCTTAAAAAAAGAAGCATGAACTTAAAAGACTATATCCATACCGTTTCAGACAGATTTATTAAATACGCAAAAATCGATACCGAAGCCGACCCTAATTCGACTAGCTTTCCCTCTTCAATGAAACAAAAAGATTTAGGTAAAGTATTGGTTCAAGAGCTGTTAGAGATTGGAGTTTCTGATGCCGAAATGGATGAATGGGGCTATGTTTACGCGACAATTCCTGCAAACTCTTCTAAAGATATTCCAACAGTTTGTTTCTGTTCCCACATGGACACTGCTCCTGATTGTTCAGGTAAAGATGTTAAGCCCATCCTTCATAAAAACTATAACGGCACACCTATTACGCTGCCGGACGACAATGCTCAAATTATTACAACTGATAAACATCCGTACTTAAAAGAAAAAATTGGTGATGATATCATTACCGCTTCTGGTCTAACATTGTTAGGTGCTGATGACAAGGCTGGTGTTGCTTGTATAATGGATTTTGCGAATTTCATGAGTAACAATCCAGGTTTTGAACATGGTAAGATTAAAATCTTGTTTACACCTGACGAAGAAATTGGTAGAGGTGTTGACCACATTGATATGGACAGGTTAGATGCGGATTATGGATACACTTTGGATGGTGGAGTTTTGGGTTCAATTGAAGATGAGAGTTTTTCAGCTGATGCAGTTGAAGTAATCATTCACGGGATCTCTGCTCATCCAGGATATGCTAAAAACAAATTAATTCACGCCATTAAAGTAGCAAGCGAGTTTGTGGATGCCTTACCAAAAGATTCATGGTCACCAGAAACTACTAATGGTAGAGAAGGTTTTGTGCACCCCACTTCATTTGAGGGTGTTTTAGAAAAAGCGACCGTCAAATTTATTATCAGAGATCACATCACATCTAAATTAGCTCAGTACGAAGACAGGTTGAAAGAGATATTAGACGCTGTGGTTTCTCAATATGAAGGAGTGACTTCAGAGTTTAAGATTACAGAGCAATATCGAAACATGAAAGAGATCATCAAAGAGGTTCCTTTCGTAACGGACAACGCCATTGAAGGAATGAAGAGAGCTGGAGTGAAACCGAGACCTGTTATTATCAGAGGTGGTACTGATGGTTCAAGACTTTCATTTATGGGCTTACCTTGTCCAAATCTTTTCACTGGTGAGATGGGGATCCACTCAAGACATGAATATGTTAGTGTTCAAGACATGGAGAAAGCTGTACAAACTATGGCTCATTTAACTCAGGTTTGGGAAGAAAATGCTTAGGAAATTAAGTTGCTTTTTGACTTAATTGATCTGATTGCATCTATCAAAACTTCTATCTCTTTTTCATCATTGTATGGCTGAAACGATATTCTCATGTAGGTGTTGATGCCGTCATAATTAAAAATTGGAATCTCAATTTTGTAATCATTGAATAATGCTTCCTTAAGCGCTATGGGATCTGATGTTTTTAAGGGAACACTGCAAATCTGTCCTAGAAATTCAGAGCTGACTTCACAAATCGGAGCGCTTTTTAGTTCCTTTGCTACTATCGGGTAATAATGAAGTAATTGCTTTTTTGAAAGTGTTGTTTTATTTAACCAATCATGCTTTTCCATGAATGCTAAACAATCAGGAGTCGTTAAAAAAGCAGTGAAATCTCTCGTTCCTTGGTATTGATGATAATCTTGAAATTGAGATTCTGAAGGAAATTGAGCTTCATATCCCCAAGATATTATGAGTGGGTCAAAGGTGTTTTGATATTCTTTTGAGGCATATAAAAACGAACTCCCTTTTGGAGCCAGTAGCCATTTGTGCAAAGCTCCAGTATATACATCCGCCTTTAAATCAGAAAGATCGAGTGGAATGTGCGCTGGGACATGAGCGCCATCTATAATTGTCATTAATCCAAGTTCTTTTGCCTTTTCACAAATTTCTTTTACTGGATAAATTAGCGCAGTTGAACTCGTGATTTGAGAGAGACAAATAATGGTTGTTCTCGGAGTTAATCCGGCCCAAAATTCTTCAATAAATTGCTCTTTACTTTTCAGTGGATGGCTTATAACTTGACGAACATACTTTGATCCAGCCCTTTTGCAATAGTAATTCCAAGCCCTATCAACTGCTCCGTATTCTTGGTTTGTCGAAAGAACTTCATCCCCTTCCTTCAAATCCAAACTCTTTATGACCATATTCATGGCAGTAGAAGGATTAGTCACGAAAATGAGATCCTCTTTAGGAGCTTTAATGAAATCGGCAAGCGCCTGTTTCGATTTGTCTTGAAGTTCAACGCCAGTTTTAGTGACAAACTGAACGGGATCTTTTTCCAACATCCTTTGATAATTTTGATAGGCATCAAATACATCCTTAGGACAAGCTCCAAATGAACCATGATTTAAATATGTAATGTCTGGGTTGAATAAGAAATGTTCTTTCATTGCTCTCTTCTTTTATTCAAATATAGCCAACATTAATTTCTGTTTGGGTGGACATTCTCCTGAATTAAGATTATTTTCACGACATGATATTTTTACTGGCTTGTGTAATCATATTTGCTGCCTTATTTATGTTTGGTAGAGTCATAACACTCTCTTTGCGGCCAAGAGTAGAGGCTGTAATAGATGAAATTGTAAAAGAAGAAAAACATTGGTCCTCTCGAACTACGAGTAAAATAGTGACACTTACCTTTACCTACCAAAGTCAACTTTTTGAGAAGAAAAGAAGTTATCTCGTTACACAAAAAGCAAAAGTTGGAGACAGAATTCCAGTTTCAATAAACCCAAAAAAGATTACGGATTTTAACCCCTATAATCCAAAGCTTGAGATTATTTGGGCTTCTATTTTGGCCGTTTTAGGTGTAAGTGTTTTGTATTTCTGTATTTTTATGATCGAATGGCTTGATTAGCATTGAACCATTTGTCTTATCAATTGTTTCTAAAGAAAAAAGTATGAAAAAGACCTTAATATTATTAGCATTGATGACAGCTTCATTTGGCTTTACTCAAAATTCTATTCATGATTTCAGTTTTAAGACTTTGGATGGCCAAGACATGTCATTCAAAGATTTTAAAGGCAAGAAAATATTGATAGTCAATACTGCTTCTGAATGTGGATTCACGCCTCAATATGAAGGCTTACAAGAATTGCATAAAAAGATGGGGGATAAACTTGTCATAATTGGTTTTCCAGCTAATAACTTTGGTAAACAAGAGCCTGGAGAGAATAAGGATATTGCGGTGTTCTGTAAAAAGAATTATGGAGTTGAATTTACAATGGCTGCTAAAGTGTCTGTAAAAGGAGAAGATATCAATGAAATATTTGAGTGGTTATGTAATCAAAATAATCCTGACTTTAAGGGAGGTATCAAATGGAACTTCGAAACATTCTTGCTGGATGAGGAAGGGAAATTAATGAAAAGATACAGAAGTGGTGTTAAACCAATGTCTGAGAAAATCACTTCTAACATTTAGCATAATTTACTATGCGTGAATAGTAAAAAAAGCCGAGT
>JBLFXO010000032.1:0-18174 GCA_047609865.1 Arenicella sp. | reverse complement strand
TGATTCCGTCAAGAACATATCACTTCTTTTATGACAATAAAAAAGTGGCTGATTCTGAAAAAAATAAATTGTTCACTCCAGAAGTTAGAGTGATTAAATAAAGAGTATAGTTAATTCGTTTAAAGAGCCCTTCATGACCTCGGTTGTGAAGGGTTTTTTAGTTTTATTAATTCATCCAGAACCGAATAAATCTTGTTCGCTCTTCTCGTTCTCAATACAATTTTTTTGTCCTCGCCATATTCACTAATGAATTGGATGAAAATCTTAAACCCCTCTAACTCGACTGCTTTCAATTTGGGGACAGGAACAATGTGATAAATGTCAAAAAGCTTTGCGAAGGGTTTGAAGAGTTTATTCGTAGTTAACGACAATTCATTTTGTGTAATTCTCACCCTAAGAACGTTTTTTGCAGAGCCCATTTTACTTTTGAAATGTTTGAAAGAATAGCCAGTAATCCATTTCGCAGAAAAGAGGATGTTTTCATTCATGGATTAAAGTAACTGATTTTTATTGTCCCACACTTTTTTCTTCAAGCAATATTCCTTCTCTATACCAAGCCTCGAAAAACAAAATTCCATCCTTAGTAAAGGTTTCCCATTTGCCATCACGTAGGTATTCTATATTATAACCTCCCGCGTGAGGGCGACCTAATGGAGAAGGATCTAAATCCCGGCCACCATAAAACGATATGTGCACGGACTCAGAAAACTTCCCCTTTTCAATGTTGCCATTCTTGAGGTTTTGAAAAGTCCAAACCCCAATTCTTTTTTCGTGGCAATATGAAAGTTCAATATCAACCAGAGAATCAAATCTTGTCTTAGAACAAACATGGCATTTTAAGCTTTTGGTTACAAGCTCGTATTCTCCAATCACTTCGACACTATCTTCAGTGACATTGTTGTAATGGATGTTCCGGTATTCTCCTCCGGGTCCTGCTATCCATGGAAGAGTTGTTCCATAATACGCTTTAAGTGAATCTTGACCAAAACCAATTGTTGAGAAGTAGACTAAAAGCATTAAAATTTTAATCTTCATAATAACTGATTTTTCGTTCTATGATTTTGTCGAGTTTTCCATTTCTGAATTGTTCTTCTTTAATCCAATTACCAAACTGATCTATCGTTCTCAATTTTCGGAAAGTCGCTCTAGATTCAACATAAAGAGTGGATTGTTCAATTTGATTTCCGTACATATCATAATTATATTCTGTGATTTGATCTTTTGAAAGCGAGGAATAATAATCAGTGTGAGAAAGAGTTTCAGAATGGAGTAAATTATTTTTATAATTGAATAACCTCAGAAAGGTAGTATCTCCATTTTTTTCTAAGCCTAAATGTTCAACTAGATTTCCTTCATCATCATAGTTGTAAAGTGATTTGTAGCAATCCATCCTAGAATTCACTTGCATTCCTTGCTTTATTATTTTTTGATCATTGATTTTGGATTCGAGTAGGCCTTGGTCATTATAAGTGTTGATATAGGAATTATTGATTTCTCCGCTCAAATTCAGAGTTTGATGAACAAGTGTTCTTCCTAAGCTGTCTAAATAATAATGTTCAGCCGCCATAGGTGTTACATCCCTTGGCCTATGTAATGAATCATTCAAGCCTTTATAAATGTAGAAAGTATAAAAGTCAATATCCCGCCCGTAATCAAAATTCACATGCTGGATTAACCTATTCTGATCATCAAAGGACCATCCTTCCTTAACAAAGTCCTGACCGCGAAAATATGTGTGACGCATTATCTGTTTTCCGTCTTCAGATTTAATTACAGTATCGCATGAAGGTCCCCAATCTTTATAATTATTGAAGTGACAGGTGGAGTAATTCATACCAGAAGAATCAATTGAAACTGATTGACCTCTACCTAAGGTTGAATCTGGTTTTAAGGTTGACCAAAAAGTCTCTCTCCCTTCTTTATCAAATCTTGAAACTCGATACTGAGTTTCACTACCAAGTTGACCTTGTGTTTTGATAATTTTACCTCTCTTAACATCTGCCTGATACGATTCATAGACCATTTCTTTCACAGCGCCTTTTAGATCTTCATCAATAATTGTAGTGATTTTAACTTGGGAGAATAAATTGGGCACCGTAAAAAGTAAAGATATGATTAAGAATCCTCTCATTTTCTATAATCTAAATGAGTGTAAAGCTTTGTTCCTCTGAAGTCGTATTCAATTTTGGTAAGTAATGAGATTGTATAATTGTCAAAGGGATATTTGGTGTAATAATACTTCCATCTATGAATTTCATCATCTTTATCCTGCACTGTTTTTGTGAGGATTTGATTATCGGCATTCACAGTTTTATTCGTAATTGTCCTTTGTGATGAATCAGGGCGGAGATAGATACCATCTATGATTCCAGAGTATTTACCAAACTTATTATTATTTTCAGTATGGATTTCAATTGTATTTAGAGCGTGATCTTCATAAATAAATTCATATTCGTAGTAGCCAAATACCCTCATTGAATCCGCATATTCGTATTGGTAATAATTCAGTGTGTCATTTATAAGTCCCTCTAGATATTCAGGGTTCCTAATATTAAAATAGCCTAGATTATAAGGAGGTGATCTCATTGAATACTTTACACTGCTGATTAGACTTTTTGCATTCAAATTAACCACATAATTAAGGTAACAGGGTGCGATAACGGCTTCCTCGGTTTCTACCGTCTGGTACTGCACAACCTCTGTGAATCCTAGTCTTGACAGGTTGTAATTGTCCTCAGTGTTATATTCAAAGTCGTCAGGAAAATCTAAAAGAAATTGCGAAAAAGCAGAAAATGAAAATAGACTGGCTAAAAAGAAAAGTGTTTTCATAAAGAAGGGTTTTATTACTAACGAAAACAGAACAAAAAGTTACTTCACCACCATAGCATGAACTTCCTCAATAGTCTTCTTGATAGATAGGAAGTTAGGGTCTTCAGCAATCTCAAAATTGAGCTTGTTTTTGAGCTTGTCTTTGTAAGTATTTTCTAATTCTTTAATTGTCGGAATCAGAGGTTTCATTGCTGCAACAAATGCATCTTCTTCAAAGGATAACCCGCTTGATTTGAACAATTCAAGAACCGTTCTCAATTGCATCAAATGTATCAGAACCTTTGAATCTGAAGTGAAGTTTTGAAGAATCAATCGGCTTGTTTCAATATGTTGACCCAATGCGAAAAGCGTATCAACACTTTGTTCTCTATTAATCGTTCTGGCAATGATAACACCATATTCAGGAGAGTCAATAGGTTTAATGCTGTTCCATGTTTCACCATCAAATCCTTTCAACTTCTCTAAGATTTTATTACCGTCATTTGTTCTTTCATTGAAGAAACAGTAATTCATATCTGCGAAGAGAACTCCTTGTAAAACCTTGGGCATTCCTGAAACTCCTTTAGCTCTGTTTTCATTATACTCTGTAGTAAGGGGCAGCCTTTTATTGGTTGGTTTCACTTTAGTGTAAGTATCTGCTGGTGAAGGAAAGGGTGGCTCATAATCTTCAGCAACCATGTAAATCTTCTTAGCCATCATATCCTTGGTCTCAAAAGCATTTTCTTTTTTGATGAATCTAACGTCTATGATTGGACGTTTAATTTCTTTGACAACGGCATCTGGTTTGAGCAATGTCATTTTAGCGTTGAAATTCAATTTGTGCTTTACTTCATAAGCAGAAGAGGGCATGAAGTTAGCATCCACAAAAGCATGCTTTAAAAAATATCCATCTTTTATGAAATAGATTTTGAAAGATCGATTATCTCGCAACCAAAAGTCATAACTGCTTTTTTCAACGATAATAGTTGAAGTGCTACCATCTTCTTCGACTATCTTTATGGAGTAATCAGATAGTTCTTCACCACTGATTTCATCTGTAATCACTCCCTTAACTCTAATGAACTTGTCAAGAGCTAATGAAGATGTTGTCACTAAGAGTAGGCCGAGAATGAATAATATGTGTATTTTTAATCTCAAAATTGTGTTTTTTCAGCATTTCTTTTCAATGTTGAAATTACAAAAATAGTACCAATCAGTTGTAATGAAGTATATCAAAAACTATATCGGAGGTGAATTACAGGCTCCAATGCTAAATCAACACATTGATAATGTGGACCCTTCAAGAGGAATTGTTTATTCTCAAATTCCAGATTCTTCAAGTGAAGACGTAGAGAAAGCAGTGGAAGCTGCCGAGAAAGCTTTTCCTATTTGGTCTAACACATCAAAGGACGAACGTTCAGCTATCATTGTTAAGATTGCTGACATCATTGAGTCGCGTTTAGAAGAGTTTGCTGAAGCAGAATCTTTAGATAACGGAAAACCAGTTTCATTGGCATCTCACGTTGATATTCCAAGAGCGGTTTCAAATTTGAAGTTCTTCGCAACTGCAATTCAACATTTTGCTGCTGAATCTCATTATATGGAGGGTGTAGGAGTTAATTATACCACTCGTAAACCTATCGGAATTGTAGGCTGTATATCGCCATGGAATCTTCCATTGTATTTATTTACTTGGAAAATTGCTCCGGCATTAGCTTCTGGAAATTGCGTAATCGCAAAGCCTTCAGAAATTACACCAATGACGGCATTTATGCTTTCTGAGGTATGTGCAGAGGCAGGATTGCCTGCAGGCGTTTTGAATATCATACACGGTTTAGGACATAAAGTAGGTGACGCTATGACACGTCACCCGAAAATAAAAGCAATATCATTTACAGGCGGAACAAACACAGGAGCGACAATCGCAAAAATTGCGGCACCCATGTTTAAGAAGCTTTCACTAGAATTAGGAGGTAAAAACCCTAATATCATATTTGCTGATTGCGATTTTGATAAAGCTGTATCAACTACAGTGAGATCAAGCTTTGCGAATCAAGGACAGATTTGTCTTTGTGGTTCAAGAATCTTCATTGAGAGGCCTATTTACGAGAAATTCAAAGAAGCTTTTGTTGCCAAAGTTGCAAAGTCAAAAGTTTCTTATCCTTCAGATCCTGAGGCGAAATTAGGAGCAGTTGTTTCTAAACCACATATGGAGAAAGTACTTTCATATGTTGACTTGGCAGTTGAAGAAGGCGGAACTGTTCTAACGGGTGGAACTCAAGTAAAATTAGAAGGAGAATATGCCGAAGGATTTTATATAAGACCAACAATTATTGAAGGTTTGGCTTATGATTGTAGAACGAATCAAGAAGAAATTTTTGGGCCAGTTGTTACGATCATGCCATTTGATACTATCGAAGAAGTGCTAATGATGGCCAATTCAACTGAATACGGCCTTGCGTCAACAGTTTGGACAACAAATTTAAACACAGCACATAGAGTCGCAGATGAGATTCATGCAGGTATTGTTTGGGTCAATTCATGGTTGGTACGAGATTTGAGGACTCCTTTTGGAGGAGTTAAGAATTCAGGAGTTGGAAGAGAAGGTGGTTTTGAAGCCTTACGCTTTTTTACAGAACCCAAAAACATATTTATAAAGAGTTAAATGGAACAACCCAATCAATTTACTGTCAAGCTAAAACTGAAGAACCATAAATTGGCGTCTTCTGATTTAGAAGATGGTTCATTACAGATTGGAGGAAGCCAGAAAGTGATGTCACAGATTTTGATTAAAGTTATCTTGCCTTTGGTGCTTACTTGTACTTTTTTCATGAGTTATTTTGTAATCATCTTCAATGCGGGTTTATACTTGAATTGGCTCCTAACAATAGCAGTGATTGGATTTCTTTTAACAGGAGTTCAAGCTGGAATTCTGCAAAAAAAGATTTCTAAAAATAAATCTGGGAAAATCATTGGAAAGGGTTTTGTTCATTTCGGAACTTTTGAATCATCTGAGTTAGTTTTAAATTCAAGTGATGTGAAGCGGGTGATTGCGCAAACAGAATTATCAACCAAAGAGACTTTCGAAGGACAGGTGTTACTTGAAGATGAAAAATCTAAACGGCATTTGTTATTATCCATATTTGATGACAACAAGAGACTTTTAAAAGAAGATCTTGATTATTTTAAACGTTTCGTTGAACTTAAATTGGCAGAACAATAATGAAGCACCTACTTATCATATTGACATTTGTTATTGCTTTTGTGAGTTTTTCCCAAACTACCCACATTGGTAAACAAGCTTTTGCGATTGATAAAATGGTGGCTAATATGCATTATGATGCTAAACCTTTAGATGATTCATTATCCAATTACATTTTTGAAGGCTATTTAGAATCTATTGATCCCAGCGGTTTTTATTTCAGACAATCAGATATTGATGCCATTGAAATGTATCGTTATGAAATTGACGATCAAATTAAAGCTAAGCGTTCAGAATTCTTTGACGTCACTACTAGGCTGTATGAGAAAAGACTTAAAACTGCAGATTCCTTGATTACAGAAGTACTCAAAACTCCTTTTGATTATACAATTGATGAAGAGATTTCATATGCTGAAGAAGATTGGATTCCCTATTTATTAGACACCAAGAGTTTACAAGAAAGATGGCGAAAATGGTTGAAGTATTCAACTCTTGAAGAGCTCTTTGAAGGTGATTATTTAGAGGATGCTGCTAATTCTCCAATTGATTCAGTTCTAATGTTTGTGGGTGAGGCTAGGGTTAGAGTTGAGAAAGCTGAACGTTTTGATATATCGTCATTCTTGAAACATCCTGCCGGATTTAGAACTTATATGTCCACCTTCTTTCTTGAAGTGATGGCGGGATATTATGATCCTCACACTTCTTATTTTTCTGATTTAGTTAGAAGCGATTTCGAAGAAGAATTATCTGGAGACAATTTCGCCTATGGCTTTTCATTGAAAGAAGATGGGAAGGGAAGAATCATGTTGTCCAGTTTGGTTCCGGGCGGATCTGCTTGGATGTCAAATCAAATGAGCGCTGATGATGAAATACTTCACATCAAATTTGCTGAAGGTAGAAGTGTTGACGTAACGCTCTTAGATCTTGATGAATTGCAGCTAATATTTGATAATGAGAAGTCGCAATCATTGGTGATGAAGTTGAAAAAAGCGAATGGTAAGCTTGAAGAAGTAGTGCTGATAAAATCTGAAATTTATGTTGACCAGGATGTCATCAAATCTGTGATTCTAGATGGAGACAAGAATGTTGGATACATTACCTTACCTGATTTTTATACGAATTGGGATGACGCAGCCGGATTGGGTTGTGCCAATGATGTTGCTAAGAACATAGTGAAACTCAAACAAGAAAATATTGACGGATTAATCTTAGACTTGAGAAATAACGGTGGTGGATCTTTAAAAGAGGCGATTGACTTAGCAGGTATCTTCATCAACTACGGCCCAATAACGATCGAAGACAACAAGTATAGAGAGCCTAAGTCTCTGAAAGACATGAACAAAGGAGCCATCTATTCCGGTCCTCTTGTAATTTTGGTGAATGGTTTATCTGCTTCAGCCTCTGAAATATTCTCAGCCGCAATGCAAGATTACAATAGAGCAATCATTGTTGGTAACACTACTTATGGGAAGTCAACGGGACAAATCATCTTGCCATTAAATCCTTCAGATGAAGTATTTGAATTAGAAGGAGGATCAGACAGAACCTTTGGGAACCTCAAAATCACGACTTCTAAGTTTTACAGAATAACGAATGAAACGCACCAAAAAGAAGGCGTTGTTCCAGATGTACACATTAGAGATTATTATGAGTTGTATGATTACGCAGAGGCAAATTATCCCAATGCAATTTCAAAAGATGCGATAGTGAAGAAAATGTATTACACCCCTTTAGCAAAGATTCCGTCAGCTGACTTACAATCAAAAAGTTCGGCAAGAATGAATGCAAATCCTAACTACATTTCAATGAGTAATATGATTGATACGATTAGTGTATACACAGATTATTATGATCATGTTCCTTTGAAGATTGAAGCATACAAGGCAAATGAACAAAAGATGAATTCTCTTTATGATCGATTGGTAGCAGACGAAGTATATGAATCAACAAATTTTGAAGTGACCAATAATAAATTTGATGCTGAAATCATGAAAATCAATGAGTTCAGATCAAGATTGAATGATGAATACCTTGATGATATTCAAAAAGACTTGTATATTGGAGAGGCCTACAACATCCTAACAGACTATATAAACTCTAAATAAACCAAGAAGATGAAGAAGATATTAATTGTAATGATTGCCGTTTTTGGATTAAGCTTTAGTGGCTTTTCTCAATATGCTGACGGTGGTGAATATATGGGAGCAATAACAGGTGAGTATAAAAAAATCCAACAAGATATGTGGGATTACACGAATGCTGCTTCTCATGGTAAAAGTGCTAAAACAGTAGAAAAGAAAAGAGCTGAATTGGTTCAAACAACTTATGCGGCTAAAGGAAAAGTGAGTAGAATGAAAGGTTATGAGAATAACACTTCATACCGTGATTCAGTTGTTTCATTTCTTGACATGTACTACAAGGTTTTGAAAGAGGATTATGCTGAGATAGTTGATATGGAAGAGATTGCAGAGCAGTCATATGATTTAATGGAAGCTTATATGTTAGCGAAAGAAGGCGCCAATAACAAATTATCAGAGGCTTCTGAAATGCTTTCAACTGAACAAGAGAAATTTGCAAAAGAGTTTGATATTGAATTAGTTTCGGCTGATGATGATCTTTCAAAAAAGATGGCTGTTGCTGATGAGGTTTACTCTTATTACAACGTTGTTTATCTAATTTTCTTTAAGTCTTATATTCAGGATGTCTATTTGAATGAAGCGATTGCAAAAGGAGATGTTAGTGCTATTGAACAAAATAAAAGTGCCTTATCAATGACAGCTGAAGAGGGTTTAGGGAAGTTGAAAGGATTGACATCTTACAATGGAGATTTTTCTGTAGTTCAGGCATGTCAGAAAGTATTGAGGTTTTACCAAGATGAGGCTGATCAAAAAGTGAAAGACATTACTAATTACTTTTTGAAGTCTGAGAATTTCAAAACGATCCAAAAATCATTTGATCAAAAGAAAGAAAAGGATAGAACGCAAGCTGACGTTGACCAGTTTAATGCTGCCGTTAACGAATCAAATGCTGCAATGGAAAAATACAATGAGGTAACTGAATTTTTAAACAAAGGACGTGCTGATAATTTAGATAACTGGAACAGAACTGTTTCTAAGTTTACAGATAAGCATGTGCCTAAAGGAGGGTCGAAGTAACGCTATTGATATTCTGCTTTAACCATCTCTGCAAGAGGCCTGATCATTGTTTTACTTTTTACCCAAGCTGAGAAAAAAGGGTGACCTTGAGGAGATTGTTCTAGTTTTTGGAGTAACTTTTGTACGTCAGGTTTGTTTTCGAACATATTAAGACCCAGGCGAAGAATTTTAAAGCATACCTGATCTGAATCATCAAAAATTTTATGTCGTTCTAAAAAGCGCTGAGATGACCTCAATGATGAATCATATAGATCAATATGGCCGCCCTCAAAATAAACCATTGAAAGCAGTAGTCTAGCTTTTTTATGAATATCTCTTCTTATGTCAGTATTAGATAATGAAATGATACGCTCTAGTTGTTCTTTGCATTCAGTGGGTCTTTCATTGCAAAAGTAAATCTCAGCCAAAAGATATTGGTGTTGAAGAGCTATGTCCTCACTGAATTCTCTGTTATGAATATTGCCCAACTCTAAAAAAGAGGACAGTTTATCGTTAGCCTCAGTGAACTCTCCGATTTTACAAAGTAAAGTGAGTTCATGATGTAAACTCGCGTAATCAACTATAAAGGTGAGTCGATCTTGCTTTTTTAACAAATGTCGAGGGTAAAAAGAGCGTAATATTTTTAGCACCGTAAGCGCTTCGTTGTACTCTCCTCTTTTCTCCAATGAAGCCTCCAGGTTAAGCAATGTAGTAGCGTAATTAAGCGGGTACTTTAAGATTATTCGCTGTTTATTTTTAAAAAGGCTGTTGGCTTTAAGAATCCAATCATGCATTTCATCAAATTTTCGGACTCCCCTACAATAAAAATAGTGAATATTGATGAACTGCCTTTGCGAGTTAAATGTCAACGCTTGATTATACATTTTAAGTAATGGGTTTTCAATGACCAAGAGATACTTTTTTAAGTTTTCCTGTTTTAAATTGTCCAAACCAGACTCTAAGAGAATTTGATAACTCAATTTGTATAGTAAATCATACTCATATTCATTTTGAAGTAAGTGAATAGCATTCTTTTGTTCTTTCAATATTTCTTCAGCCCCATGAGGGTTGATCCCTCCCGGGTGGTTTAAGCTTTGGAGTTCTAATAAAGCTAATAATTGCTTCAGGTCATCTAGCTCTCTTGCCAATACTTTGCCTTTTTTTATCATTTTCAGGCACTCTGGGTAGAATCCTTTTTTTTGCAGAATTTTTATGCTAAGTAATAGGCTGTCCAGTGAATATTGAGATTCATTTTGACGATTGTAGCTAATGAGGTCCTCCATCATTGCTTTTTGTAAGTACTCCTTTGCCGAATTAAATCTATCTATCCAGGGGTATGCCTGAAAACGCCGCTTAATGAGTGCCTCGTCATATTCTGATTGGGCGTCAATAGCGTGAAATATTGCCAAATATTTCTCGCCCTTTTTACCAGATCGAGCTTGAGAAGTGAAATATCTTTTTTCGCTTTTAGTGAGCGACTTAATCAACTTGAATAAATGATCAGAGGGACCTTTCATTACTTTTTAAAATGATTTATAGATTCAAATTTGGTACTAAAATAGGCGGTTATTTGAAATAAATATATAAAATTAAAATGATTTAAATGAGAATAGTGGTTTGATATCCCATTATCACATGAGTAGATTTGGACTGAATAAGAATTATAGCCATGAAACAATTACTTCTTACCATCTCAATTTTAGGAATGACCTCCCAGCTTTTTGCACAGAATACTTGTGCTGTTAAAATAAACGAAGTACTCTACGGGCCAGCAGGGGGAGGAGCAACACAAATGACCAGAGAATATGTTGAATTAATCAATTATTCATCCACACCAATTGATGTGGCAGGATGGCATATCGCGTCTGATAAGAACAATGATTTATCAAATCCAATTATGGCTAGTGATGCAATAGTGAGCTGGCAGACTAGAAACGGTACCGTGCAGCCGGTGGATGCAACCCCTGGGTCATTACAAATAAATACTACTGTGATTCCGGCGGGTGGAATTGCTGTTGTACTAGATCCAACTTGGAACGCTACCACAGATTACCTTTTTGATATCCCAGATAATTGTATCATTTTAACATTGTCTACATTTTTAAATTTCGGTGGTAATACGAATACAGTTGGCGCTGGTTCTAATACTGTACTTTTCAACCCTCAAGATGCTGTTTTGCTTTATGATGCTGACCCTAATTCAGGCGGAAGTATGATGGATTCTCTTAGTTGGGTTGGATTGATGGAAGGGGCACAGAATTACTCCTTACAAAGAGACAACGACTGTGAGGTTCGCTGGTTTAATGGACATCCTTCTGCTAATCCTGTAGTTGCGACTATTGAAGTGGACACCGATATGTCTATTTCTGATAGTAGTTCAATCGGCCTTCCAAATTATTCAACTATCGCTCTTCCGTTTGAGTTGATTGCGAGTGAAGTGGGTATTTGCGCCGGTGAATCTATTGACTTCGCTGTTAACGCTACACCTACCTGCTTTGTGAATAGTGTTAATTATACTTTTGATGATGTTGCAAGTGGTTCTTTTAATTCCGCTGATTCTGCGCTCACTAATCACCTTTTCCAAACGAGTGGTATTTACAATATTCAATGTATTATTTATAAAAATTGTTTAGCGAATGATACGCTCAATTTACAAATTGAAGTATCTGATTATCCAACAATAGATGCAGGAAATGACTTGAACCTTTGTGAAATTGATGAAGTTCTTTTAACCGCTGTTAATCCTGACAATGCCTTTGTTTCTTGGAGTCAAGGTGTGATAGATGGACTTGGCTTTTATCAGACTGTTGGAGCTACGAACTACGTAGTGATTGCAGACAACAATGGTTGTCTTACTTCAGATGAAGTTTTGGTAACTGTGACAGAGTCCCCGATTGTGAGCGCCGGCTTAGATGCTATTATTTGTATTGGAGACAGTTATACTTTTACAGCAAATAATCCAACATTGGACGATATCAGTTGGAACAATAATATTATAGATGGCGTTTTATTTAACCCTGCACAAGGAGCACTTACCTACAATGTGACGGCAAGTAACGGGACATGTTCAACAATAGATGAGGTTTTGTTGGATGTGAAACCCTTGCCGAATGTTAGTTTCATGGCTGATACATTGTTTGGTTGTGCTCCTTTTAGTGTAAACTTTATCAATTCAAGTTCTGCAACAAGTACAAATTGCATTTGGGATTTTGGCAATGGGACTTTATTTAATAGTTGTGATAATGTTTCTGCGGTTTATGAAGAGGGCTTGTTTGATGTTTCATTAACAGTAACAGACTCTTTTGGTTGTGTTAACACGCAATTAGTTACTGACTATATTGATGTAATTGGGTTTCCAGAAGCCTCTTTTTCAGTGATCAGTACGCATCTAAACGCTGATGAAACTTATGTTGACTTTGAAAATACTTCAATGGATGCGATTACTTTTGAATGGAATTTTGGTGACAACAGCGGCATCAGTTTTGAAGAGCATCCAAGCCATACTTTTCCAACAGAAGTTAATCAAGAGTACACTGTTAACTTGCTAGTGACAAATGAGGCCGGTTGCCCAGATGAGACAGAACTCACCTTTATAGTAGAAGATGAATTAATATTTTTCGTTCCTAATGGATTCACTCCTGATGGCAATGGTTTCAATGAAGACTTTCAAGCGGTATTTACTTCAGGTTACGATCCTTATGATTATCATATGATCATTTTTGACAGATGGGGCGAGATTGTTTTTGAATCATATGACGTTACTGGTGGATGGAACGGTGCATACGGATCAGGGGGTATTGCAGAAGATGGTATTTACATTTGGCGAATTGATTTTAAAGAATCCATGTCAGACAAACGTCATCAAGAAAGTGGTCATGTGACACTGTTGAGATAATCATAAAGTTATTCAGATCGTCAATATTAATTGTTCTCGGTTACACCTCAATTCAATTCACTCGAACAAACCTTTAGTTCTTTTTATGCCTAGGGTACAGTAGAATTGACCCTAAAAGCAAGCTGAGAAAAGGCCAGCTTTGAACAATTGTATCTAAGCAAAAATTCCTTGTATAAGGTCCTCTGATTGCAGCCATTTGTATTCTCAATTGAACATCCTGATAGTGATCGTAACTTAGGTAAATAATAGCCATTGAAGTCAAAATCATGATGGCTATAGCCGAACGCTTATCGTATTTAATCATTTGATAAATGAACAGAATTGCTGGAATTAGGAAGACCAAAACGTAGAGCGATAGATATGGAATTCCGAAAGAAGAATTGGAGAATAAATGACCTCTTGTTAAGGCGACTGCAAATGCAAACAGACATAGAAGAGCCCCAATGCCGTAGAAGATAATATGCAAGATGCGTTTAGCTTTCACATAAGTGAAACGAATAAGGAAAGAGAATATTAGACAAGTTTGATCTTCTGGATTTGATGGACACCCTTCGATCACTTCGAGTCCCGATAGCTATCGTGATCAGTGACCAAGTCAGGGTTCTCTTTCTAGGCTTGTTCTCTACCAGAATGTTAATGCGAAATTAGGTCGAGTGATTTTATCTCGGTATTGCCGAGATAAAATAGTATCGAGAACTATTTTGAGTAACTACCGTCTAATCTTGCTCTGGCCCCGTGGTAATATCCGCAGTTGTTTTCTGAGACTTCAACGTTGTCCTCACCAACCACAAAGGTCAATTCACATCCTTCTTCGCCATTGAAAATGTAATTTCCATCAGTATTTTTATAAGCCATTCCATCAGCCCCACCAGTATGAAAGTTGCCTCTGACAACACTGTAATCAAAAATCATTTTATCGTCATCAATAAAAACCATTGCTAGCTTATCTTCAACTTCTTCAAACACCTCTTCTTCAAGAGACATGTCTTGAACTTGATGCTTGTCAACATACTTCTGTTTTTTAATGGTGAAGGATCTTGCTTCTTCGTCTTTTGGTTCAATTTTGTGGAAGTTGAATTCTTGCTGATCTTTATCATCCTTACTCACGCTCCAAAAATCTTTACCAAAGTCGTTTGTTGAGAATTGCATATATCCGCTTGACTTTCCTTTATAAGATTCGCTCAGCATATACTGTCCATTTATGATGTCTAAACCTCCTTCTACATCAAGATTCTTTTGATTTTTGACGTAATAATAGTAGCCTTTTACCTCTGCATAATCTCCGTCACCGTTAATTTCATCTGTTACCTCTTCTTCAATAATCATCAAAGCCGGTTCTTGGTAGATGCCAACATTGCAATAGAAAAGATGAACATCTTTTAGAACTTCACCGTCATTTACAAAATCAGAAGTTAAAAGTACTTCATTTTCAAGGGTGGTGTCAACAGAGTTTGTATTGTACTGAGTAGTGTCAGATTTATCGGTTTCATAGATGCTATCTGGGTGTCCATTACATCCAATTAGTAATAGCACTGCAGCAAAGGGTAGAAATTTCATGATCTAGTTTTTGGTCAATTCTTTGAATACTTCTTCCATGGTTTTTTCTTCTAAACGCATAGTCAAAGTCAATAGGTTATTCTTCTGTGACCATTTTGCAATCTCGGCTCTGATGTCTCCCTTAGATTCTATCAGCCATTGATTTTCCTGGATGTTCTTCACAGATGAAACGCCTGTTATTTTACGTAGTTGATTTCTTGAAGCCACATCATTGAATTCAACAAATATCGTTTGATTTTCTTCTTCTATTTGTTGGATGTGAGCCGTAGTATCATCCGCTACAATTTTACCATCTTTAATGATGATTACTCTATCACAGATAGCCTCTACCTCCTGCATAATGTGAGTTGAAAGCATAACCGTTTTCGTTTTTCCGATTTCAAGAATCAGCTTTCTGATGTCTTCTAATTGGTTAGGGTCAAGACCTGAAGTTGGCTCATCTAATATCAATACCTCTGGGTCATGAATAATCGCTTGCGCTAAACCAACTCTTTGTCTATATCCTTTTGAAAGCTGCTCAATCTTTTTGTTCTGCTCTTTAGTTAATCCAACCTTCTCAATAACGTCAGCTACTAATTGCTTCTTGTTTTTGAGTTTATAGAGTCCGGCAACAAATGAAAGGTATTCCTTGACATACATATCCAAATAAAGTGGATTGTGCTCAGGTAAATAACCGACTTTCTTTTTTACAGCTATGGCATTTTCTTCTACATCTAATCCACAGACTTTAACTGTTCCTTCTGATTTCGGTATAAAACAAGTAATGATCTTCATCATAGTAGATTTTCCTGCACCATTTGGCCCTAAAAAACCAACAATTTCACCAGAATTTATCTTCAATGAGACGTCATTAAGAGCTGCTTGTTCTCCGTAATATTTGAATACATTTTTTACCTCAATTGACACGATTCTATGGCTTTAAAAATTGTTACTTACGAAAGTAACGCAAAATGGAAGGATAATTACAGCTAAATAAAATTTTATTCCGACAGAATTGTTAATTTAAATGCCAGTCTAAAGACGAATGAAAGAGATTATAGAGTTCTACAAGAATGCTTACAAAAGTGAATTGAGTCATTCTAAAAGATTGCACTTAGGTTCGGCGAGAATTTTAAGGAAGTTTCAACTCTACAAAAAAGAAGAGCTTTTAGACGGCAGTTATCCGCTTGTAGCCATCAAAGATGAATGGGGGCAAGACATTGTCAAAACTCTTGAGTTAAGGGAAAATGATGTAGAACTTGTTTACTTTTCAGGCCTTAGAATATCCCGTTTTAACTCTATGGGTAAGTATGATACTTCAAGAGCTTATCCGCTATTTCAATTCAAGGCAAATATTGAAATTACTCCTGAGGGTTCTTTTGTTAAGATTGATTTAGAAAGCAAAAAATACTTAGGCGCCAACTTGCCTAAAGCGATTACAGAAACTTTCATTTTTAAAAAGCTATTTGCTATAGAAGAAGTTGACTTTCATTTTTATTCAAGCTTAGCAGATATCGTCCATCATACTGTAGAAAAGGCAGATGAAAAGGAATTGAGGATGTATCCTGAATTATGGAATTCAAGGAAGATAAATGCCTATTTAAAATCTGAATTTAAGATTGAAGAGAAGTATGTTCCTGCTGGATTTTTAGTGCTGTTGGAAAAGAAAGATGAGTCATATACTACCATTGATGAGCTGACGACACTGTCTCAAGCTGAAGAGTTTTCTGCTCCTTTAAAGGTTTTGTTTGATGAGGGCGAGAATGTGAGCGAAGGCAAAATGGGTATCGTTTCAGAAGAATTGAACTTGCCGCAAATTGCAGGTTTGGTGAACAGTAATGAAAAAATCATATCTGTCATTTCTGGTCCTCCCGGAACTGGAAAATCATACACGATAGCCAACCTTGCTGTTGAGAAAGTAAGTAAAGGAGAATCTGTTTTGATCACTTCAAAAAATAGAGAAGCATTAAAGGTAATTGAAGAAAAAATTGGAAAGCAATTAGGACTCAAAGAACTATGTGTGAATGTGACCGAAGATGCACAGCTGAAATCTCTCAAAGAGAAATTGACCTATTATTTAGGCAGACAATACAAGCCGCGATTTCATGTCATGGAGGATATTGAGAAAAAGTATGGCTTGTATGAAAAGCTTTATGCAGTGAGATTAGAGCGAGAAAAAGAGCTTTTGAATATTCTTGAACGCGAGAAAAACTACATAGGAAATATCAGCAGCTCTGACTTGTTTTCACCTTCAGATGACTTCATTGAAAGAATGGCTACTCACCGAAGTAAAACAACTGAGCCACTTTGGGAACAATTTGAGAATTATTATAAAATCATTGAGGACTGTCGTCAGATGGGAAGAGAGATTATCAAGGATATAATCTTGCTCATGCGAGACAATACTTTGATAACTAGAGGGCTCGTTTTGAAAAGTTTTCTTTCCTTTTTAAAGGCCAGAAATAGAGAGCGGAAAAAGAAATTAGAAGAATTGGTTGATTTTGAAACAGTTTTGAAAGCTATGCCGGTTTGGTTGGTAAGAGCGAATGAGATTTCAAAAGTAATTGATTCCCGAAAAGAAGTTTTTGATGTTCTTATAATTGATGAGGCATCCCAATGTGATATTCCCTCTATGTTACCGCTTATCCAAAGGGCCAAAAAGGTCGTTGTAGTGGGGGATAGCAATCAATTGAGTCATATTTCTTTTTTGTCAAATAAAGAGGAGTTCGCCTTTAAATTGGGAGTCGACAAAGAGAAACGACATCTTTGTAAGCACCGGGACTATTCTGTTTTAGACTTATTTGAAGATAGGGTTGATCCGGAAGCGAAGTCTGGTTTGACAGAGCATTTTAGAAGTCTTTATCCCATCATATCATTCAGTAATAGTGAATTCTATAATTCAAAACTGAAGATACTTACTCAACGACCTGAGCAGAATAACAATGCGGTTCAATTCGTCAAGACCAAGGGAAGTAGAGTGAAAGGGGTGAACAAATTGGAAGTTGAGTTAATCATTAAAGAAATCCAGTCAATTATTGAGAGTGAGTTGGAATTAAGACCTTCACTGAAAACCTCCATTGGTATTTTGTCTCCGTTCAGAAAGCAAATTGATTACATTTTTGAGCAGATTAAGGATAGTTTGACGCTAAAGGAAATTCAGAACCATCAGATTGTAGTGGGAACTTCATATACCTTTCAAGGAAATGAACGCGATTTGATGATGCTGTCATTGTCCTTAGATGAGAAGAGTGTTGGCGGAAGCTTTACTTTCATGAATCGTAAGGACGTCTTCAATGTTGCTGTGACAAGGGCTAAGAACAAGCAAAAAGTTTACTATTCATTTGATCCGAAGAAAATAAAAAGTGACTCAGTAGTTGCCAATTTTTTTCGTCATTATTCTCTCTTAGAAAAAGAGAAACATACAGACACTTCTAAAGATGCCTTTTGCAATGAAGTGGCTGAGTACATTCATGAAAAAGGATTGAAGACCTGGAAAGCCTTCGAGATTTCTGGTGTTAAAATAGATTTATTACTGAAGAATGGCGATAACTATTTGGGAATTGACCTTATAGGTTTTGCTGGTGAAATGGAAGATTACT
>JBLFXO010000031.1:0-18208 GCA_047609865.1 Arenicella sp. | reverse complement strand
CCCAACCATTGTCCAATAAATTTCCTCTTGGCAAATCTCCTGTTTGGTAAATAAATCCTCTTCTAGGGTCAATTTGATCACCAAAAGTTAATTTACTCCAGTCTAAGAATTTTTGATTCCAAGTCGCCTTAGCTCCAAATAAGAATGAAAATTCTCTTGTTGCTTGCAGGTGATAAGAATAGGCCAAGTTAATGGTTGACCAGTTAATGGTGTTTTTACCTGCCATGTCATTAGTAACAGATACAGCAACACCACCTTGTAAAACATTTACAAACTGATCATACGATACGCTATTAGTAATAAACGCTCCTGAAAGAGAAGGCCACTGATTTCTGTGATTAATATTAATTCTAGGGCAACCATGAGATCCTGCCAAAGCTGGATTCAAATAAATTGGATTCGCATAGAACTGCGTAAACTCAGGGTCCTGCGCATTACTATTAAATGCGGTTAAAACCGTCAGAATAACTATTAATCCTGTATTTCTAAGATGTCGTTTCATTCAAAATTGATCTTGTTCGAAAGGATTTAACGTGGTGGTCGTACAAAAGGTTACACCAAAATTTCTTTTCAAAGATTTGCAATAATAATTATTTTAGTTCGTTTTTGAAAGTATTTTGCAGCTTCCTTTTATATTGAACATGAAATATATGAAATTCTTCCCTAAATATTACCTGCTTTTGGTCTTTGTTTTATTGGCCAATTTGGGGCTTACTCAAACATTTAGTTTCAATGTTTCTACTAGCTGGAATGATGACCTAAAAACATGTGCTCCTTGCGCCTTTGATGAGGCTCAAAACAAGGTGTTTTCATCAAAAACAGTAGAGCTTCCAATAAGGGGCGAATCAAGCCATTCATACCGTCTCGTTTCTGTAGAATATGAAGATTTTATTTTGCCATCTTATTATGATAAAAATGCTCTTCCAAATACTGCTGAAATTAAAGTTGATTTCGGAAAGGCTAAAGCCCAAAACTTTGCGTCTGTATATTTTTTTCCCTTAGTAAACCTCAATGGAGAAGTCAAATTGGTTAAGAATTTAGAATTTGAAGTGGAGTCCGAAAGTCAATCAGGCTCTTATGATAGGGCCGCAACTTTTGCTCCAACATCAGTTCTTTCAACTGGAATTTGGTTTAAAGTAGGTGTTTCGAGAACGGGAGTGCATAAGTTGGATCATGCATTTCTAACAAGTTTAGGAGTTTCTACTTCTTCTCTTAATCCAAATTCAATTAATGTTTATGGAAACCATATTGCTAAACTCCCTTTGAGTAACAACGCTTATCATCCTGACGATTTGCAAAAGAATTCAATTTTCGTTGCTGGTGATGGAGATAATTCATTTGATGCCACTGATTATGTTTTGTTTTATGCAACGGGGCCAGATTTAGTTGGTTACAATTCCTCAGACATTGATTTAAAAAAGAACTCAATTGATTCTCTTAATTATTATTTCATTCATATTGATGCCGCAGACGTTCCTAAAAGAGTAGGAGCAACTTCAAATTCAGCTGCAGCAGCAACGCATACAGTAAATGATTTTAATGAAGTTGTATTGCACGAAACTAATGATGTGAATCTTATTAAGTCTGGAACGGCATGGCTCGGAGAGTTTTTTGATATCGAGCTAAGCAAAACCTTTTCTTTAAATCTTCCAGATATTAATAGTTCTCAGGATATTGAACTCAAAACTGGCTATGCCTCCTTACAAAAAAGTGGAACGGCAAGTCTAGAAGTTATGGTTAATGGAGTTGTTCGAGACGATATTACATCTTCTAATACCGGCGGCTCATACACTGAGGCGAAAAGATTCAGTTCAATAGTGAACTTTCCCGTGACTTCTTCTGCAATGAATTTCACTTTGAATTGGAATAGAACTTCTGCAGCAAGCGTTGCTTGGTTGGATTATCTTCTTGTTAATTACAGAAGAAATAATACGCTTTCTTCTAGTCAGATTATATTGAAAGATTTACTTTCTGTCGGGATTGGAAATGTTTCACAGTATAATGTTTCGGGGGCAAGCGCAGGTTCTTTCTTTTGGGAAGTAACCGATCCTTATAATGCAGCTGCAATGCAAGGGAACTTATCGGGTTCTACCTATTCGTTTATTCAAAATTCTGACTCTTTAAGGTCGTTTGCTTGTTTTAATTCAAATCAAGCTTATTCTCCTTTTGCTATCGGGTCAGTCGCAAATCAAAATTTACATGCTAGTCCTCAAATTGATTACCTCATTATTACGCATTCAACTTTGTCGGTGCAAGCAGAAAGATTGGCAGAGCTTCATAGAGCAAACGGATTAGATGTGCTGGTAGTTGATATTCAACAAGTCTATAATGAGTTCAGTTCTGGAGTTGCAGATCCTGTTTCAATTAGATGGATGTGCAAAATGTTTTATGACAGAGCTGCAGGAAATACTGCTTTGATGCCAAAATATGTTTGTCTGTTTGGTGACGGAACTTATGATCCTTTAAATAGACTACCTAACAATAATTATCTCATACCAACTTATAATAATGATGACAATGACAATGACATTGACTATGTTGATTCATATACTTCTGATGATTTCTTTGGGATTTTAGATGACGCTGAAGCTATGTCTCCTGCAGATATGATGGATATTGCCGTAGGTCGAATTCCAGTCACTCTGTTGGATGAGGCTGCCGGTGTGGTTGATAAAATTGAACATTACATGAATTATGGGTCTTATCTCTATGGAAATGCATCTGGTGTTCAATGTGATGAGAATGGATATTCTTCTTCTTTTGGAGATTGGAGAAATCGCCTAGTCTTAATGGCAGATGATGAGAACAATGGTCAATTCGTGATTGATTGTGAAGAAATGAGTGATACGACCGAGAAGTTGTATCCTGAGATTAACATTGAGAAGGTGTATTTAGATGCTTATCAGCAAGTTGTGACCTCTGGAGGGCAAAGATACCCAGATGTAGAGACTGCGATTAACCAAAACATGAATAAAGGCGCCTTAGTTTTTAATTATGTTGGGCATGGTGGTGAAACTGGTTTAACATTGGAGAGAGCACTTACATACGCAATGATTGAAGACTGGAATAATGTCAACAACATGACTGTTTTTGTTTCGGCAACTTGCGAGTTTAGTCGATTTGATGATCCCAGCAGGGTTTCTGCTGGGGAAAGAACTCTTACTATTCCTTATGGTGGAGCCGTAGGATTGTTGACAACGACTAGATTAGTTTATATCACTCTGAATAGTGAGTTGGTGCGTAACTTATATACAGTGTTGTTTGCTGAGGAAAATGGAGAGCCGTTAGCTCTAGGAGAGATCATTAGAAGAACGAAGAATCTGACATCTGCCACTGAGAACAAGAGAAACTTTTGCTTGCTTGGAGATCCAGCGTTAAAATTAGGGAAGCCTAGACCTTCAGTTGTAACAGATAGTATTAATGGGGTAAGTATAACTATGGCGAATGATACCTTAAAGGCTTTATCAAAAATTACAGTAAGCGGGCATGTTGGAAATGCAGCGGGAATAATAAACAGTTCGTACAATGGCATTGTCTATCCAACAGTTTATGATAAGAAAAAGATCAAAAATACACTAGGTCAAGATGTGGCTTCACCTGTTCGTCCTTATGATATCCAAAACAATATTATTTATAAGGGGAAAGCAACAGTTACTAATGGTAACTTCACATTCACCTTTGTAGTACCGAAAGATATAGATTACACCATAGGGAAAGGAAAGATCTCTTATTATTCAAATGATGCCAATTCAAATTCTTATGGATACGATACCCTAATTGTCGTTGGAGGAGTTGATCCTAATGGGATAGTAGATGACGTGGGACCTACCGTTGATTTATTCATGAATGATGATAACTTCGTGAACGGAGGGTTAACTGATGAAAAACCTTTGTTTATCGCTGAGATTTCGGATGAGAACGGTATTAATACTACAGGTAACGGAATAGGACACGATATCACTGTGATTTTAGACGGGAACACAGCGTCTCCAGTGATTTTGAATAATTTTTATGAGGCTGACTTGGATACCTATCAGAGTGGAAAAGTTTCGTACCAATTCGAAGATCTTGCTGTTGGAGAACATCAGTTAACTTTCAAAGTCTGGGATGTAAATAATAATTCATCTGAAACAACACTAGACTTTGTAGTTGTCGAGAAACAAGATTTAGGGATTTCTCATCTATTGAATTACCCAAATCCGTTTACAACCAACACTGACTTTTTCTTTGAGCACAACCAGGTCTGTAATTCTCTTGATGTCAAAATCGAAATTTTCACAGTTTCAGGTAAGATTGTAAAAAGCATAATTGAGAATGTAAATACATCTGCTTTCAGATCTGAAGGAATTAACTGGGATGGGAGAGATGAATATGGTGATAAGCTTGGAAGAGGAGTGTATGTGTATCGTCTTTCAATTGAAACTCCAGATGGTAAAAAAGCAGAAAAATTAGAAAAATTAGTGATTTTGTAAGTCACTATACAATATACTTTTCTTGTTTGCGTATATTTGTTTCACCTAACGGTATAGAATGAAAAAAATAATAGTTGTAATATCATGTGTTTTAATAAGCTTGTCCTCATGGTCACAAGCAATTAATCAGAATGATAAAGCATTACAAATTCAACTGAATACGATCACTACTGCTGTTCCGTTCATTATCATTACACCAGACTCAAGGTCAGGAGCCATGGGAGATGTTGGGGCGGCTTTATCGCCTGATGCGAATTCACTTCATTGGAATACTTCTAAATTGGTTTTCTCTAAAGAGAAGGCTGAGTTTAGTGCATCTTATTCTCCTTGGTTAAGACAATTGGTAGATGATATTCATTTATCTTATATAAGTGGGTACTCGAAAGTTGGAAAGAAACATGTTATCGGTGGATCTTTAAGATATTTCTCTTTAGGGAACATCACTTTCACAGATCAACTTGGAAACCTCATTAGAGAATTTAATCCAAATGAGTTCGAGATATTAGGTGGATATGCTTTTAAATTAACTGATAGAAGTGCAATCGGAATGAATGGGAAATTTGTCTATTCAAATCTTACTGGTGGAACTAATGTAGGGAATGTTGGTTCTAAGGCAGGATTAGCGGGCGCTGTTGATTTGTCTTACTCTTGGTTTAATGATGAAGTTACATTGGGAAATACTGATGCAACATTGTCAATGGCAGCGACCTTGTCAAATATCGGTAATAAAGTGGCTTATACAGTTGATTCTGATAGAGATTTTTTACCAACTAACTTAAGGATGGGAACTGCTTTGAAAATGGACTTTGATAAGTACAACTCGCTAACGGGATCTATTGATTTTAATAAATTATTGGTTCCAACAACTCCAATCTATAATGGTTCTGGGGCAATTATTTCGGGATTAGATCCAAACGTAGGCGTTGTGACAGGTATGCTACAATCATTTTATGATGCTCCAGGGCAAGTAAGTACAGATCCTGCTGGAGTTTCTACAGTAGGCAAGAATTCTCGTTTCGTTGAAGAGATGAGGGAAATCAACTTCGGTTTAGGGATGGAATATTGGTATTCAAATGTTCTTGCGGTTAGAGCAGGGTTTTTCCATGAGCATGCTTCAAAAGGGAATAGAAAGTATTTAACTTTTGGTGCAGGAATTTACTTCGGTGTATTTGGATTAGATGTTTCATATCTAGCTTCAGTTACTCAAAACAATCCTTTAGCGAACACAGTTCGATTCTCTCTTAAATTCAAGTTCGGAAACGACAAGCCGGGAGAGGCTAGTACTACTGATGGCATCTAAACATCCATGTAATTTTAGAACAGGTTTTGGAGTCGATAGACATCAACTGGTATCTGCACGTAAATTAATTCTTGGAGGCATTGAAATAGAATCTGATTTAGGTTCACTTGGACACTCAGATGCTGATGTACTCATTCATGCAATTTGTGATTCAATTTTAGGAGCAGCCAATCTTAGAGATATAGGTTTCCATTTTCCAGATACTTCAGAAAAATTTAAAGACATTGATAGCTCCATTCTATTGAAAGAATCATTAGAATTGGTTCATGAGAAAGGATATCTGGTTGGTAACATAGATTGTACGATCATGTTAGAGTCTCCAAAATTATCTGAGTTCATTCCATACATATCAAAGAACATTGCGCTGTTGTTGAAAGTAGATGAAGATGCTGTTTCAATCAAGGCAACTAGAGGTGAGAAAGTTGGACCTGTGGGAAGAAGAGAAGCTATACAAGCTTATTGTTCTTGCTTAATCTATTTAAAAGAGAGCTAATTTATTATTCGTGACCTCTTCTTTCAATTGCTATTAGTATTTTCGGAACTGTGAAATTTTTAAGTCTTAGAAGATCTATACTAATTGTACTGCTGACCTTTGTTGGTCAAGTTTCCTTTTCTCAGGCATTCAATTTCCAAGAGTTATCTATTCAGCAAGGCCTGCCGCAATCTCAAGCGTACGCAATTCTATTTGATTCTACACAACATGCCTGGATAGGAACCCAGGGTGGGGGACTATGTCGATATGACGGAGAAGACTTCGATTATTTCACAAAATCAGATTCACTTATTTCAAATAGAGTTTATTGTCTGGCTCAACTCAATGATGAGATTTATGTAGGACAAAAAGGAGGTATTTCTGTATTTGATTTGAAAGGAAATTTCACCGTTAATTTCAGATTGCCGAGGCCAGCTTCTATTGTTCAAGATGTGTTGAGATATGAAGGTGAAATCCTCTGTGCAACAGACAATGGTCTCTATTACATTAACAAAGGACAATTGAAAAAGGTAGAGGATAATCCTTCAGTCACCTCATCTAATATTTATAGGTTTTTCGTTGAAAAGGAAAATCTTTGGTTATGCACTAATTCTGGATTGCTCAATTTTAAAGATCCCCTAAAGAAGTTAAATAATGCGAGAGGTCTGTCTTCTGATCAAGTTCAATGTGTTACTGAGTTTGGAGACTATTGGGTGATAGGGACGTACGGCCAAGGTGTTGATGTTTACAGTCCTTTAGAGGGCGTATTGAAAGTCAATCCTTTCGAATCTTTAGAAAACCATATTGTGCTGTCTCTTTATGCCGTGGATGATCAAGAGTTGTGGGTTGGGACTCTGAATAATGGCGTGTATGTTTATTCCCGAAAAGACGGTTCGCTTCGTAATTTTAACACAGATAATGGGCTCTCGAACAATCACATAAAATCAATTACAGCTGATTACTGGGGTAATATTTGGATAGGAACTTCAGGAGGCGGAGTTTCTGTTTTTCAGAATAGTCCTTTCGTTGAGTATAACAATTCTTCAGGGCTCAATGGTAATTACGTCTACTCTGTTTTGAATACTTCAAAAAATAGCTTGTGGTCAAGTACAGAAGGAAATGGAGTAGTTCGAATTAATGATACCTCAGTTGTGGTTTTTGACGAAGAGTATGGTTTCGTTTCAGAAAAAGTCAAAGCAATATTTGAGGATAATCAGGGAGATATTTGGTTCGGAACCGAAGGTCAAGGGCTAGGTGTTTATTCTCAGTATGATGGTAAAGACACTGTTTATAGATATAATAGTAGAAACGGACTTAATTCGAACTGGGTTAAATGTTTCACTCAAAATAACGGTCGTAATTCAAAAATCTATATTGGTACCGCAGGTGCTGGAATTCTAGAAGTTAATCAGGGGGTGAATTTTCCATTAAACGCATCTTTTAAGAAAGTGAAATCAAATGGGGATCAAATTCCTGACAGAATAAGTTCCTTAAACTTTATAAATAATGAGCTTTGGTTCACTTCTTCTGAAAACAACTACGGATATTATAGTAATGGACAGGCTAGAGTGTTTTCGAATTCAAAAGGAGCATTTAGAAATTGTATAGGCCTTGAAGATCAGAGATGGTTGGGAAGTGTGGATAATGGAATCATGGTTCTTAAAATGTATGAAGACTCTATTGTTTCAAAGAAATGGATAACAGAGAGCGAGGGACTGAGTTCAAATAACATCTATCAATTAGTTTTAAAACAAAATGAAATTTGGGTCGGGACTGAAAGAGGGTTAGATAGGTTGATTTTAGATAGCCTTTTAAACGTGAGTTCAATTCAGCATTTCGGATTCGAAGAAGGATTCGAAGGGGTAGAAACGAATATAAATGCTGCCTCCGTTGATAAAGCAGGCAGACTTTGGTTTGGAACAGTGGAAGGCCTGTATCAATATCAAGGTGGAGAAGTAAATTATAATCAAAGAAAACCACCGGTTTTAAGTTTGGATGATTTTTCAATATTCTATGAGTCAATAGAAAGTACAGAATTCGCTTCGTATTTTGAAGATGGTAAGATGATTCAAGATTTGGTCTTACCTTATGATAAGAATCATATTGGTTTTTCATTCAAGGCTATTCATTATACCTATTCTAAAAATATTTTGTTCAGATGGCAATTAGTAGGTGCGGATAAAGATTGGACGCCACCGACAAAAGTAAACACTGCAACTTATAGTAATCTGAATCCAGGTAAATATACGTTCAAGCTTCAAGCGTCAATTGATGAGGATTGGGATACGGATCCAATTATTCTTGAATTCGAGATAGATCAGCCTTATTATGAGAAATTTTGGTTTAAAGTAATGTACTATGCTGTTATTGGATTCATTCTACTGTTGATTATCCTCATTATAATTTATCGAATTAAGAAGAAGAACAAAGCACTGACAGAAAAATTCGAAATGGAAAAGAATATGATCGAGCTTGAGCAACAAGCCTTGCGGTTACAAATGAACCCGCACTTCATTTTTAATGTCTTGACTTCTATTCACAATCTAATTATCCTTAACGATTCGGGGAAAGCAAGATATGCATTAGCCAAATTTTCCAAATTGATGAGACGAGTTTTAGAAAACTCACGAGAAAAATTCATTTCAATAGATGATGAAATAGAGACTTTGGAGAATTATGTTCAGTTAGAAAAGTTAACGGCCAACTTAGATATTACATTAAATATTGACATTGACGAAAGCGTTGATTCAGGTGAAGAAATCTTACCTCCTTTGATGATTCAACCTTTCGTTGAGAATTCAATCATTCACGGATTAAAAGAGTTGACTTATCCAGGCGAAATCAATGTTGGATTCAAATTATTGAATGATCATTTATTAGAATGTTTTATTGAGGACAATGGAAGAGGTAGGGCTAAAGCTGCTCAGATCAATGCTCAAAAAGAAAACTACCATAAGTCCACAGCTTTGCAAGTAACTCAAGAGCGTTTAGCGAATTTGAATAAAGATGCTAAGTTTGTTCCATTCGAGATTATAGACTTGAAAGATGATGACGGAAACCCTAATGGAACAAAAGTCATAATGAGAATTGTGATTTAGAGTATAGTTGAGGTTTCTGATCTCGATAGCCATGAGGACAGAAGTGTTGATTCTGTCATTTAATCGAAAATCATCACGGTCTTGAATCTAAATTCATTTATCAATTGGTCTTTCCCATAAAAAAACCAGTCTATGCCCTTTGCTATAGATTCTATGCGCGAAGCGGTCTTAAAAATCAAACTATCTCAAGTCTCGCAAACTTCAAGAGCAATTGTTTATTCCCTACTTTAGGAAAAAATACTGTCGCCTTTGAGGCCGGAGTTCCTTCAAGTCCAACGACTTTTCCTTTCCCAAATTTTTCGTGTACTACGTTGTTCCCGACTTTTAAATCGAGTAAATCTGCCTTCGTTCCTGCCTTTGGATTAGAGTCTGAAGGAGTAACTCTCTTCAGCTTCCGCTCTTTATCAGAGAATAACTTTTTAGCACCGACTCCTATTTTAGATTCAAGGTTTACTTGGTTCAATGATCTTCCAGCACCTCTTGAAGGATTAGCGACTTCTAAGAATTCGGTATCAATTTCTTCTATAAATCTACTAGGTTCAGCAGTTATTAAGTTCCCCCAACGATATCTACTTGTAGCGTAAGAAAGAGTAGCCTTCTTTTCAGCTCGTGTTAATGCAACATAAAACAGTCTTCTTTCTTCCTCAAGTTCTGATCTTGAGTTCAATGCCATTTGAGAAGGGAATAAATTCTCTTCTAATCCAACAATGTGCACGTAGGGGAATTCTAATCCCTTAGATGCGTGTATTGTCATCAAAGTGATTTTATCAAGGTCTTCATCCTTTTCATCATCAACATCAGTCAAAAGAGCAACATCCACCATGAAATCACTCAAGTAGGCCGTTTCTCCTTCCGAAACAGTTTGAGTGAATTCTTTTATCCCTGCAAGGAGAGCTTGTATATTCTCATAACGAGAAACACCCTCAGGTGATTTATCGTCATAAAGTTCTTTAAGAATTCCAGAACTCTTGGCAATTGTTTGAGCCAACTCATATCCATCTACCTTTTCAAGTTCAACTGTATAGCTCTTAATAGCTATTACAAATGCGTTAATCTTATTTTGAGTTCCTGAAGGTAGTCCGCATGGATATTTCACAGGATTTGCTAATACATCCCAAAGAGCAACATCATAATGGTTGGCAGCAATAATCACTTTTTCAATACTCGTTTTTCCAATTCCTCTTTTCGGATAATTGATGATTCTTTTAAGAGCCTCTTCGTCCTGACGATTTGCCGTCAATCTGAAATATCCTAATAAATCCTTAATCTCTTTTCTTTGATAAAATGAAAGTCCTCCATATATCTTATAAGGAAGATTCAGTTTTCTGAGCGCCTCTTCAAAAGATCTTGATTGCGCATTTGTTCTGTATAAGATTGCAAAGTCTGAATGAGGAGCTTGTTCGTTCATCTTAGTTTCATAGATCATATTAGAAACAACCTTGCCTTCCTCATTGTCCGTCAATGTTCTAATGACCTTTATTTTATTTCCAGCATCATTACTTGTCCAAACAGTTTTTTGGATTTGCTCTGTATTTTTTGAAATAATACTATTAGCAGCATTCACAATCGTCTTAGTTGATCGATAGTTTTGCTCTAGCTTAAATGTTTTTGCATCTGAATAATCCTTTTTGAAATTGAGAATATTTTCAATGTTCGCTCCTCTAAAAGAATATATACTTTGAGCGTCATCTCCAACTACACAAATATTGTGAAAAACATCTGCCAGTTTTTTAACGATTAAATATTGAGAGTAATTTGTATCCTGGTACTCATCAACTAATATGTATTTGAACCTATGTTGATAGAAGTGCAGTACGTCTGGATGATCTCTCATTAAAACATTCGTCCTATATAAGAGGTCATCAAAATCCATGGCGCCTGCCTTAAAGCATCTTTTCTCATATGCCTTGTAGATTTCAAACAATCTAGGCTTTCCGCTCATTCTGTCTTCGGCGATAATATCCGTATTGGCTTCATATCCCGCAGCAGATATTAAATTGTTCTTCGCAGATGATATTCTTCCATGTACTAAATTTGGTTTGTATGTTTTGTCATCAAGCTTAAGCTCTCTTATAATAGCTCTAAGTAAGCTTCGAGAATCTTGAGTATCGTAAATGGTGAAGTTTGAAGGGTATCCCATTTTGTCAGAATGATGTCTGAGAATTCTAGCAAAAACGGAGTGGAAAGTTCCCATTGTAAGGTTCTTTGCTTCAGATTGTCCGATTATCTCGGCAATTCTGTTTTTCATTTCTTTGGCTGCCTTATTAGTGAACGTGAGTGCTAGTATATTAAAAGCATCAACGCCCTTCTCCATTAAATGGGCTATTCGGTAGGTTAATACCCTCGTTTTTCCTGATCCAGCACCTGCAATTACCATTGATGGTCCTTCAGTGTTCTTAACCGCTTCTAATTGTTGTGGATTTAAGGTCTCCAAATAATTCATAAAACAAAACTAATTATAAAGTGAACTCCATTTAACAATGTTGATAAAACATTTTTCTAGAATTCTGAATTTCTACCAAATTGTAATATAGAATGGTCAAAAAAATAAATTTGCGTTTTATCGTAACAAAATGGAGATTTAACAGGTAAAATTGTCTTTCAACAGAGAATTGTGAAAAATCTTCAATTAATTATAATCAAAAGTTGTTTAATAAAAAAAACTTAATACCTTTGCACTCCGAATTTTTACGAATTTGGGTATTAAATATTGGGAAACATTAAGAAAGAAAAGGGAGAACAGCCCAAGTGAAGACTTCAAAGTCTGCTGCGCTTGATTCTTGCCCACAAAGAAGAGGGGTTTGTGTAAGAGTTTACACTACCACACCTAAGAAGCCGAACTCAGCAATGAGAAAAGTGGCTAGGGTTAGATTAACTAACGGTAAAGAAGTGAATGCTTATATCGGTGGTGAAGGACATAACTTACAAGAACACTCTATTGTGTTAGTAAGAGGTGGGAGAGTGAAAGATTTGCCAGGTGTGAGATATCACATTGTCAGAGGTGCCTTGGATACTGCAGGTGTTGAAGGTAGATTGCAAAGAAGATCTAAATATGGTGCTAAAAGACCAAAGAAATAATTAGGGAATCATGAGAAGAAGACAAGCAAAAAAGCATACGATCTTACCTGATCCAAAGTATAAAGATATTTTGGTAACGAAATTCGTAAACAACATGATGATGCACGGTAAGAAAAGTGTAGCGTTTAAAATTTTCTATGATGCAATGGATCTTGTTCAAGCGAAAGCTGAAGAAGAAAGTCCTGTTGACGTTTGGAAAAAAGCTTTAACGAATGTTACTCCTGGTGTTGAAGTAAGAAGTAGACGAGTTGGTGGAGCTACTTTCCAAATTCCTACGCCTGTTAGAGATAACAGAAAACAATCTTTAGCTATGAGTTGGTTGATTAGTCATTCTAGAAAAAGGAATGAAAAAACAATGGCTCAAAAATTAGCTGGTGAAATTCTTGCTGCTGCAAAAGAAGAAGGTGCTGCTTACAAGAAGAAAGAAGATATGCATAGAATGGCTGAAGCAAACAAAGCCTTTTCACATTTTAGATTCTAGGTAATGGCTAAGAAAAGAGATTTAACACATACAAGAAACATTGGGATTATGGCCCACGTTGATGCTGGTAAAACAACAACAACTGAGCGTATCCTTTATTATACTGGAGTAAGTCACAAAATTGGTGAGGTACATGATGGTGCCGCAACAATGGACTGGATGGAGCAAGAGCAAGAAAGAGGTATTACAATTACTTCTGCTGCTACAACTTGTTTCTGGCAATACCCAACTGTGCAAGGAGAACCTACTCCGGAGACATTAGATTATAGAATTAACATTATTGACACACCTGGTCACGTTGACTTTACTGTAGAGGTAGAGCGTTCGTTACGTGTATTGGATGGGGCTGTTGCACTGATTTGTGCTGCTTCTGGTGTTGAGCCACAGTCTGAAACTGTTTGGAGACAAGCTGATAAGTACGGAGTTCCAAGAATTTGTTTCGTAAACAAAATGGATCGTGCTGGTGCAGACTTCATGAGATGTGTTAGTGAAATTAGAGAAAGACTTGGTGGTAACCCTTTACCATTACAAATCCCAATCGGAGCTGAAGATGAATTCAAAGGAGTAGTTGATTTGATCACTATGAAAGGAATTATCTGGGACGAAGATAATATGGGGTCAACTTATCAAGAAATTGATATCCCTGCTGATTTAGTTGAAGAAGCGCAAGAATGGAGAGATAAATTAATTGAGGCAGTTGCTGAATCTGATGAAGCTTTAATGGAGAAATTCTTTGAAGATTCTGATTCAATTACAAAAGAAGAAATGTTTGCAGCTATTCGTAAATCAACAATCAACATGTCGGTGCAACCGATTATGTGTGGTTCTGCATTTAAGAATAAAGGTGTTCAAACAATGTTAGATGCTGTTATGGCATTCTTACCTTCTCCTTATGATAAAGGAGCTGTGACAGGAATCAATCCTAAAACGGATGAAGAGACTTCAAGAGAACCAGACCCGGCTGAGCCAATTGCTGCTTTAGCATTTAAAATCGCAACTGATCCATTTGTTGGGAGACTTTGTTTCTTCAGAATGTACTCAGGTCGTTTAGATGCGGGTTCTTATATTTACAATACTAGGACTAGTAAAAAAGAAAGAATTTCAAGAATCTTTCAAATGCACTCCAATAAACAAAATGCTATCGATTTTATCGAAGCTGGAGATATTGGTGCAGGTGTTGGATTTAAAGATATTAGAACTGGAGATACGTTATGTGATGAAAAAGCACCTATCGTTCTAGAGTCAATGGATTTTCCAGATCCGGTTATTGGTATTGCAATTGAGCCTAGGACTCAAGCTGATGTCGATAAATTAGGATTAGGATTAGGGAAATTGGCTGAAGAAGATCCAACTTTCAAAATCACTACTAATCAAGAGTCAGGTCAAACTGTAATCTCAGGAATGGGAGAGCTTCACTTAGAAGTATTGATTGATAGATTGAAAAGAGAATTTGGTGTTGAAGTAAACGAAGGTGAGCCACAAGTGGCATACAAAGAGAAAATTAACGCTACCGTTGAGCACAGAGAAACTTACAAAAAGCAATCTGGTGGTCGAGGTAAATTCGCAGATATTTCTGTTGTAATCAAGCCGCAAGAAGACGCTGAGAAATCTGGTCTTGAGTTTGTCAACAAAATTAAAGGTGGTAACATTCCTAGAGAATTTATTCCTTCAGTTGAAAAAGGATTTAAAGAATCAATGAAGAACGGTGTTTTAGCTGGCTTCCCAATTGACTCTTTAGTTGTTGAATTGCATGATGGTTCTTACCATGATGTGGATTCTGATTCTCTTTCATTTGAAGTTTGTGCGAAAATGGCTTATAGAAACGGATTGAAAAATGCGTCTCCAGAGTTATTAGAGCCAATCATGGCGGTAGAGGTGGTAACACCAGAAATTAACATGGGTGATATTGTAGCGGATTTGAACAAACGTAGAGGCCAAATGGCTGGTATGGATGACAGATCAGGAGCAAAAGTTATTAAAGCTGATGTACCTCTTTCTGAAATGTTCGGGTATGTTACAACATTAAGAACGCTATCATCAGGAAGAGCAACTTCAACAATGGAATTCTCGCATTACGCGACAACTCCGAAACATATTGCTGAAGGTGTTATTAAACAAGCAAAAGGACAAGTAGAAGCATAATTATATAAGATCGAAAAGAAATGAGTCAAAAGATCAGAATAAAATTAAAATCATACGATCACAACTTGGTAGACAAGTCTGCTGAGAAGATCGTGAAAGCTGTGAAGGCAACAGGTGCTGTAGTTAGTGGGCCAATTCCATTACCAACACACAAGAGAATTTATACAGTATTAAAGTCTCCACACGTAAATAAGAAAGCTAGAGAGCAATTTCAATTATGCGCTTACAAAAGATTGATAGACATTTATAGTTCGTCATCTAAAACTGTAGACGCTTTGATGAAATTGGAACTTCCTAGTGGAGTAAACGTTGAAATCAAAGTTTAATTAAAGTAATTAAACGATTTAATAAATAAAATATGCCAGGGATAATTGGAAAGAAAATTGGGATGACTAGCATCTATAGTGCCGAGGGCAAGGCAATGCCATGCACAATAATAGAAGCTGGTCCTTGTGTTGTTACACAAGTTAAAACTCAAGAAAAGGATGGCTACGAAGCTATTCAACTTGCTTTTGGAGACAAAAGGGAGAAGAATACACCTGCAGCCTTACAAGGACATTTTAAGAAAGCGAAGACTACACCAAAGAGAAAATTGGTTGAATTCGCTAACATGAATGACTTGAACTTAGGTGATGTTGTCAATGTAGAATTATTTGAAGAAGGACAATTTGTTGATGTTGTCGGTATCTCAAAAGGAAAAGGTTTCCAAGGGGTAGTAAAACGTCACGGATTTGCCGGTGTTGGTCAAGCGACTCACGGTCAGCACAACAGATTAAGAGCGCCAGGATCAATTGGAGCTGCTTCTTACCCTGCAAGAGTATTTAAAGGTATGAGAATGGCCGGTCAAATGGGTAACGCTCGTGTTAAGCAAGGGAATCTTCAAGTATTGAAAGTATTAACCGATAAGAACTTAATCTTAGTAAAAGGATCTATTCCTGGAGCTAAAGGTGGTTTCGTAATAATTGAAAGGTAATGGACATTAAAGTTGTAGATACCAAAGGGAAAGAGACTTCTAAGAAAGTTACTTTGGCTGATTCTATTTACGGAATCGAACCAAACAATCATGCAATTTATTTGGATGTAAAACAGTATTTGGCTGCTAACAGACAAGGAACGCACAAATCGAAAGAGAGAGCAGATATTGCAGGGTCAACTAGAAAGATTAAGAAACAAAAAGGAACTGGTACAGCGAGAGCTGGATCAATTAAGTCTCCAATCTTTAGAGGTGGTGGTCGTGTTTTTGGTCCAAGACCAAGAAATTACGATTTCAAATTGAACACTAAGCTTAAACGTTTAGCAAGAAAATCAGCATTATCATTAAAAGCGAAGGATGGAAACATTATCGTAATGAGTGCTATGGATTTTGCAGAACCGAAAACTAAAGAGTTCATGACTGTAATGGCAAGTAACAACTTGGCATTCGAGAAGGTACTTATCGTTTTAGCTGAAGAGAACACTAACGTGTATAGATCTTCAAAGAACGTACAAGGAGCAAATATAGTAACAGCAGATAGCTTAAATACTTACGAAATCGTTAACGCGAACAAAGTAGTTATTATCGAAGGTGCTGTTGAGAAAATTGAAAACACATTGAATTAATTTTTAAGTGATGAACAGCATTATTAAAAAGCCGATCCTTACAGAAAAAGCGACTACTGATAGCGAGGAGAATAACAGATTCTCATTCGTAGTTGATAGAAAAGCTAACAAGATTGAGATCAAAAAGGCTATAGAAGAATTGTACGGAGTTACCTTAAGTAAAGTGAGAACTATGACTTATGGTGGTGGAGTACCAAAGAGAAAATTCACTGCTAAAGGGGTTGCAGAGCAAACCAATTCAGTATGGAAGAAAGCGATTGTAACAGTAGCCGAAGGTGAAATCAATCTTTACGACAATATTTAAGATTTGAGAAATGGGAGTTAGAAAATTAAAACCGATTACGCCAGGTCAAAGACACAAAATTGTAAGTGACTTTAGTGATATCACTAAATCAACACCAGAGAAGTCTTTGTTAGCAAAGAAGAGTAGATCAGGTGGTAGAAATAGCCAAGGTAGAATGACAATGCGTCACCTAGGTGGAGGACACAAGAAGATGTACAGAATCGTTGATTTCAAAAGAGAGAAATTCGGTGTGCCGGCAACAGTGAAGTCTATCGAGTATGATCCAAATAGAACGGCTCGTATCGCATTACTTTATTATGCTGATGGTGAAAAAAGATACATTATTGCTCCAGAAGGGTTAACAGTAGGAACAGTATTAAATTCTGGTAAGGGCGTTCAACCTGAAGTTGGAAATGCAATGTTCTTATCTGAAATTCCTTTGGGAACTATCATTCACAACATTGAGTTCAAACCTGGAAGAGGTGCAGCTATCGGAAGAACAGCTGGAGCATATGCTCAACTTAATGCAAAAGAAGGAAAGTATGCTATGGTTAAGATGCCTTCAGGAGAAACTAGAATGATTTTGTTGACTTGCTTAGCAACAATCGGATCTGTTTCAAATGCAGAACATATGTTAACTAGATCAGGTAAGGCTGGTAGAAGCAGATGGCAAGGTAGAAGACCTAGAGTAAGAGGTGTGGTAATGAATCCAGTTGATCACCCAATGGGTGGTGGTGAAGGTAAATCTTCAGGAGGTCACCCTAGATCTAGAAATGGACAGCCAGCTAAAGGTTACAAGACAAGATCGAAGAAGAAATACTCTTCTAAGTATATAATTGAAAAGAGAAAAAAATAATAGGATATGAGTAGATCATTAAAAAAAGCTCCTTTTATTCATTATAAGTTAATGAAGAGAGTGGACGCTGCAGTAGAGTCTGGAAAGAAAGATGTAATCAAGACATGGTCAAGATCATCTACAATTACACCGGATTTCGTTGGTTTTACAATCGCAGTTCACAATGGTAATAAATTCATTCCTGTTTACGTGACAGAGAATATGGTTGGGCATAAGTTAGGGGAGTTTGCTCCTACTAGAACCTTTAGGGGTCATGCCGATAAAAAAGGTAAGAAATAATAGTCTAACATAAGAACAATGGGAGCTAGAAAGAGAATAAAAGCAGTGCAGCTAAAGGAGCAAAAATCAACTATCGCAATCGCGAAGTTGAACAATTGTCCTATTTCTGCAAGAAAGATGAGATTAGTTGCGGATATCGTAAGAGGTG
>JBLFXO010000030.1:0-18355 GCA_047609865.1 Arenicella sp. | reverse complement strand
AGGATCAGTTCCTGTTTGACAATACGTCAAGCCATTTGGATAATCAAATGATGCATCATCTAAATCATTACAAGTTAATGTAAAGACAATTGCTGTACCTGTACAATTCGCTGTTGAAGGAGTAACCGTAAAGTTTGCAACTTCAGAACCTCCAGTTGTTGTTCCAGCGAATGCTAAAATGTCGCCAAATCCAGCTCCGTTCATTCCAATGTTGATGTTATCATTCACCCAATCAAATGTTGTTCCGGCTACAGAACCACCAAAGATTACGTCAGCAAAATTAGATCCAACACAAATCGTTTCGTCTAAGACCGCATTCACATCTGGAACGGCATAGATATCAATATTAACAGATTGAGCATTATTACAAATTCCAGCAGTTGTGTATGTCACGTCATAATTTCCGGGAGTTGAAGTCCCAGGAGTAATTGCTCCTGAAGCAGCATTAATTGATAAGCCAGCAGGTAATACTGTAAATGTTCCTCCTGCTGTTCCGGTTACGGCAGCATTTTGAACAATATCACTTGTACACCACCCTTGAGGAGCAGGGTAAGTAAATGATGCATCATCAAGATCATTAACTGTTAAGATGAATGTCTCTTGAGCACCTGTACAATTCAAAGTAGAAGGTGTCACAGTGATATTTGCAATTTCAGTTCCACCGTTAGTTGCACCACTGAAGATTGCAATATTCCCACTTCCTGCAGCAGCAAGACCTACATTCAAATTATCATTTGTCCAATCAAAAGTTGGTGTTCCTGTACCTGCATAGTTCACTGCAGCAAAATCATCACCAACACAAACAGTTTGGTCTACAATCGGATTTACGGTTGGCACAGCATAAATATCTACAGTAACCGTAACTGCATCATTACAAATCCCTACTGTTGTATACGTCACATCATATGTGCCGGCCGTTGAAGTTGCTGGAGTAATCGCTCCTGAAGCTGCATTGATTGATAAGCCAGCAGGTAATACTGTAAATGTTCCTCCTGCTGTTCCGGTTACGGCAGCATTTTGAACAATATCACTTGTACACCACCCTTGAGGAGCAGGGTAAGTAAATGATGCATCTTCTTGAGGATTCACAGTTAAGGAAAAGTTTTCAGGGGTTCCTACACAAGTTCCTGCCGAAGGCGTAACTATAATATTTGAAACTTCTTGACCTCCTAATGTTGCCCCCGGAAAGGCTGCAATATCATTTGATCCCGCTGCAGCAAGTCCTGTATTTACATTATCATTCACCCAATCAAAGACAGTACCTGCGCTACCTGTAAAGTCAATAAGAGCAAAATCTACACCTTCACATACAATTTGATCTGCCACTGGATCTACTGTTGGAGTTGCGGCAATATTGATAGTTATGGTTGAATCATCAAAACAAATTCCAGCGGTTGTATATGTAACATCATAAGTTCCTGGCGTTGAAGTCGCTGGTGTTATCTGACCGGAACCAGTATTTAACGTTAATCCCGCTGGTGTTGAAGAAAAATTCCCTCCAGCAGTTCCACTAATAGCAGGTACCACTGCTGCCTCTGTCGTACACCACGCAGTGGCAGGATAAACGTAACCAGCATCCTCTTGTTGATTTACAATCAATGAAAAAGATTCTGTGAGACCAACGCATCCATTAAGTGTTGGCGTTACATCTATATTAGCTGTACTTTGGGCACCAACAGTTGCTCCTGTGAAACCTAAGATATCTCCAGCTCCAGCTGCAAGCAATCCAATATTGACATTATCATTTACCCAATCAAATGTAGAACCTGCGGTTCCTGTAATCAATATATCAGCAAAGTTATCTCCCTCACAAACTGTTTGATTTAATATTGGATCTACCGTGGGAACAGGAACAATAGTCACTGAAACTGTTGAATCATCAAAACAAATTCCTCCTGTCGTATAAGTTACATCATAAGTGCCCGGTGTTGAAGATGAAGGTGTGATTTGTCCTGAAAAGCCATTTAACGTTAGACCAGCTGGCGAAGAAGTATAAGTTCCACCTGCGGTTCCAGTCAATGTAACGTTCTGATTTGCATCATTTGTGCACCATACTCCACCTGTGTATGAAAATCCTGGGTCTTCAAGGGGAGGAAATGGTCCTCCAGTAATTGTATAAGGGCAACCGTTTCCGTCATCAACTGTGAATGACCACATGTCTCCACCATCTAATCCGTTTATGGTAATCGTTCCGCCATCTGTTGCTGTTGTATTCGCAAATGATGCAGTTACTGGAAGTAAGTTAGATGCTACAAAGTTTGAACCGTCTAATTCTGGCAATCCACCATTAACAGTTATAACTGCTGTTCCTGCTAAACAATCTTCAACATCTGTTGAAGTGAATTCTGGTAAGTATTGTACTGGGAAAGGAGCTCCTAATTCATAACAAGGCATTGGGCCGTTTGTATAACTATAGATTCCACCGGCCTGACTATACATAGTGATAGGTACCCAGTAAATAATGTTATCTGTAAATGTTCCAGGAGGGAATGAGTTTATCCATCCTAAATCATTTAAATCATTCATGTCAGTATCAGATATTAATCCAATGAAACAAGGATCATCTGGCACATTATCAACTAAATCTGGGATTAAGGCTACAGTTGGAGGACAGCTATACATTAACCAAGATACGCCCGTACTATATACTGGACCTGGAGGATTAAACATTTCTGTTGGCCCAACCCAATCATTATTTGAAGTAATGTCAATTACATCTCCAAAACATAAAACATCATTATTGGGACTGTCGCCGGTTACGTTTGTAGAATAAGTTCCGATATCAACTGTACATGAACAATCTGTTGGTGCGTTATAAGCGATTGTACTTGTACACCCTATATCATTTAAGAAGCTTATTGTAATAGTACTTGCTGCTCCATCAGAAGGAATACCACTAATACTATAAGTTTGTGGTGATACATAAGGTGGATTGATAATGGTATCATAAGAATTACTTCCGTTATCAACAGTAATAATCATTGTTCCACCTGCAGGAGGAGAAGTAAATGTTACATCACCGGTCATAGCATAAGTATTTGTGTTTTGATCACAAAGTCCAATTGCAGCATTAAAGAAATCAATGTTACAGGGGCAGATAGGAGCTACATAGGGAATATTTTGAGTACAAGTTAAATCATCCGTAAAGTAAGCAGTGATTGCACAAGCACCTCCATCTGGAGTTTGGCCAGTAATTGTATAATTTATTGGACCAACGAACGGAGCGTTATAAACATCTTGATTTCCATTACAATCTTCAATGATTAATTGACCCGTTGCCGGTGGGAAATCAAAATCAACATCACCTGTCGTTTGATAATCTCCAGGTACCGCATTACAAGCGCCAATGTTTGCCGTCATATTAGTTATAAGGCATGGACAAACTCCAGAACCAACAGGGATTACGACCGCGGGGGCTGCGCCACAAGTGGCATCAGTCACTGTCACGGTTTGGTTACCGGCACAAAGGCCTGTAATGTCAGGTGTATTTTGACCACCAGGTAGCCAAGCATAGTTATATATCCCAGAACCACCAGTTGTAGTTACGTTAGCCGTACCGTCACAATCTCCAGGACATGTTTCGTCCGTTGCAGCTCCAACCACTACTAATGGCCCGAATAATTGAACAAACTGAGTAAAAACAGAAGGACAAGCACCTCCAAATGATGCCGTTATGGCATATGTTCCAGGCGTGTTATAGTTTTGATCAGGAGGATTGTTTCCTGAAAATGTACCTCCGTTTCCGAAAGTCCAATCAGGAGCACCAACACTTAAGTCATTTATTGTAACATTTAGGTTACTTGCACAAGTAGGTCCAATTGGATTTATCGTAAAATTGGCATCCGGCGCTATTTGGGCCGTACCACCATCAACGTTAAAATCTAGTGTTCCAATGGCTCCACTACTGAAAAAATCGATAACAATGGCATAGGTATTTCCGGCTATTAAATTAGAGGGCGGATTAAATTCTCCATTACCTCCTGGCTCTTGGCCATTAATACCGTTTCCTCCACCATCCCAGTTGTAGTTACAATCAACTTCAACACCTGGACAACCACCTGTAACGTCAAATAAGGCCCAATCAAGTTCTACATTAGTAGAAATTCCTGAAGGCTCAGCTGACCATTCAAAAGTACCAGAAGATAAAACATCAAAAGTGAACCAAACATCTTGATTTACGGCACCACCAAAGCAAGTTGGAAATACTGCAGATGAATTTAGCGGGCCCATATCAACAACTGTTGTTCCTGAACAAACTGGAATCGCTCCAGCACAAGCATTTCCACCACCCGGTGGAGGAGTATAAGAATCAACGCATAATTCAAAAGAACCATCATTCAAAGTAGAAGACATTACACCAATCCAAACTTGAGTTCCCGGGGGAATTCCCCATGAGTTATTCAAGTTTGCTCCGCCGGCTGCATTATCACATAATTCGAGAAGACCAGCACATCCGCCAGTATAAATCACAATTTCAGCATCTCCCATTGTACCGGGATCAATTTGATAATCATTTTGTGATCCGTTAGATACATATGTATACCATACTTCATTAACAGAAATTCCATTACACGCTCCGTAAAGCGTATTTGAAGAAGTTGCTCCAGCTGTACTTCCGTTCACACAAGCAGTTCCAGAACTTAAATCTATAACTGTTGCTGTTATACAGTTATCACTTTGCGCGAAACCAATTGTAGAGAAAAGAGCACATATTGAGGTAATTAATAATAATCTCATCTCTAATTAATTTGAAGTTTGAATAATTACATAATACGCTAAGGGCTGAAAATCGATTTTAGCAATCATTGCCTCTGATGGTACAAACACTCTACAAACATCTGAGATTTCAATAAACGTATCATTTAGTGGATCTCTTGTTTCCGCAATCTGTTCAAAAACAGAAAGTTCAATTGTAGGCAAACTTCTAGAGTTTATCATTTGAATCTGATAAGTTCCGTCTAAAGAATGTTTTAATTCCTGCAGTTCAATTGTTTCTTGCTCTGTTAAATTAGATTGTCCAAAAGACAACGAACTCATACTGAGCAGACACAATAGTATCAAGCAATTTTTCATGGGCATTTGAGGTTGGTTAAAATTATTAAACATCCAGTAATAGAGTGTTAACAATTTATCAGACGAATATAATTAACCATAGTTGGCTTAAGATTGAAATAATATAAAAGTTTTTGTGTTTTTATTTAAGCGGTCGTCACATTTGGATGAACGGACAAGAAGAAAATGGAATTCAAAATTTTGATTAACAATACGTTACGAAGCGAATCCACCTAACAGTAAGAAGCTATAATTAATGCAGTTTGTTATGCGTACACTCTAAAGAAGGTACATTTTTCCAAAGGACTTGGTAAAATATTCGTCTGCTCCTGAGTTTCTATGATCTATATCCTCACCATTCAACTTCACGATAACTCTATATAAATATACTCCACGAGCTAATTTATCACCGAATTCATCAGTTCCATCCCATTCGAAATCTGTTATATTTCTTCCGATTTGAATATCTCCTAATTCGTCTCTAGTTATCTCTCTCACTACTGTTCCCGATACATTCATAATTTGAATTGTAAACTCATCAGGAACCTCCGCACCTGTTAAAGTGAACACAAACCTGGTAGAGGTTGTAAACGGATTTGGATAGTTCATTAAATTCGTAATAGATGAGTTGTGATCAACCTCAAACTCAATATCATAATCAATATCACCTGAAATATTCCCACTTCTATCACTACCTTGAACTAACAATCTGTATGTTCCGTTTTGCTCAAAATATTCATTGGTAATAATTTTAAACTTCTTGTTACCTCCATCAGCCGGAACCCATTCCATTAGTGGCTCCCCAAGTGAGTTTCTAAAATTCATTCTGTGTTGAACTCCTGCTGGGTCAGTCATAAACAGACTAAACAATGCGGTATCCTCTTCTGAATCCATAAGGAGATAAGGATTATCATCTTTTAGCGTAATTATTATTTCGGATGTAGGATCTACTATATCACCATTCAATATGTGATATCCATTGAAAGTGACATCCAAAATAGGATTTTCATCATCTCCGATTATGGTGAATGGAATTTGACCTTTGTTGTTAAAGTGATACTTTTCTAATTGATCTTTCTGAAACGCTGTCACGTAAGGATTTACCTCAACCCACAAGCTATTCAATCCTACAATACCAAGTGACCCTATATGCAAAGTATCCCTTATGGTCTGTCCAACTCTTAGGGAATCCTGACGATCGTAAGGGATTGGTATTATGTTATGGTCTGTATCTTCAATCCAATAACTTACCAATAACGAATCCATTGGAAGGTCAGAGATATTATCAATATCAAATGCAACGGCAATATCTTGACCTTCATAAGTTGATGTGTCAGATGGAATAAAATAAACTCCAGCAGAGCCGTCCAGAGCAGCTTCAGGTACATCTTCATACAGAACGTGCCACCCATCAATTTGAGATGGTGTAAAACCTGTTCCATCCCACTGATAAGCAGTCAATTGTATATGAGGATAAACTGTTGCATCTACAATTGTATTCAGATTAATAATTGAATCTTTATTTTGAATCAAAGTGTCCATCAAAATAGTTTTGTTTCCAGCCCAATCAATCCCTTCAAGATGCAATCTTGTGGAGTCATCAGTAGGTGATTCAAGAGAATCTAAGTTCCAATAAAGAGTTTGCCAATTAGCCGCTGGCCCTATAATCGGTGAGCTCTCAGCACCAAAAAAATCAAATCCCCAAAGAGTATCTGCAAAACCAATCAATTCAGAAGGATTAGATCCAAAGAGCTCAACTGTACCTCCGTTAGATACTGCTTGTCCTGCCCCTCCAGTATTCCCCTTTTTGGTGAAAATAATAAATGGTCTATCCTCAGTTTGGGTAACAGCTAAGCTATCAGCCCCCAAAGAAGCAAAGGTCGCATACGTTTGAGCATCCCACTCAGAGAAATCAGCATATCTTGCTGAATAAATCATCACGTAATGTCCGTCTGGAACTTCATTTGCAATCATATTATCGAATGCATCCATTTCTGTTGGAATTCCTTGCCAAAATGAAAAGTGCGCTTCTGGCCTTGGCCTACAACCACCGTTGTTATTGTGATTGCCAAAATCATTGTCAGGGTTAGCAATTATTCCTCCTCCATAATCATAAAGCGTCTTCCAAGGCTTTAGAGTTACTGGATCAATTATGCAAACTAGTATTTGAGGATTTATAGTACAAAAATTATACTCAGCAATTTCTCCATCTACGTGATATAATGTGAAAGCAGTCTCTAACCATGTAGTCGCAGAGCCGTAAACATCACAATCAATAGTCCTGTATGCTGGTCCAAACAATCTTTTTCTTTGGGCCCTGTTATAATCGATAAAGAGGAAGTCATTGTTTTTAAATTGGAAGAAATGCTCTTGCCCCCATCCCACTTTATCTTCAATGTGCTGAAAAGAGTTTTCGATCCAATAATAAGCTCCAGTATCCTCATAAGCTACTCTCCAAAAATATACTGCGCTATCACCTAAAACCAGATCATTAGAATCATTGTTGCCAACATTGAACCATTGATCATATTCGACTTCGACCACTCCGCCTTCTTGAGTTACACTAGCATATTTGTGTTGAGGGCTGTTAAAAAGATCTGTAGTATCTATTTCAAATCGATAAGACCCCAAACCAGCAAAAGGATTCACTGTTGATCCTTTTAGGGTAATTGTGTCATTTGGCACAACAGCAAAATCATATGGCCAAACGGGATATATTCCGTCTACATCAAAAATCTCCTGAAACACCAGTTGATTGTTGCCGACTTCATCATATTGCTCTGTCACAATACTAGGTTGATCCACCACTATTTTGAATTCATTGATTCCCACTGCTATGTTATTATAGAAGGGAATGGTAAATACTACAGTGTCAACATAATCAGAGCCTGGGACAAGAATTGAATAGGTAGAATCAGGGCCGTTATTAGGAAATGACCTTGTCAATTCAATTGCAAAAGTATCATTAGTCGCCATCCCTAAATTGTAAAGAACAACGTTCACATCAATAGAATCAACACTTAAGTCAACAGTTTCAGGTGTAATGAAAACCGTGCTACTATTAATCTCAAACTCTGGATTCAAGTGTGAGTTTACTTTCAAAGCAGGATCGCCATGCAATGTCATTTGAGTCATTACATTATCGGTCCCGAATGATTGCCCACCAGTAGTCCCACTTACTGTATAAATTGTATTCTGAATTTGTTTCCCTAAAGACAATCCATAATCTTCACCTGAAATTCTGTGGAAAAGATCATTTGAGTATTGATGCAAGGAATTCGAAAAGGCCTGTTTTACGTTGGCTAAAAATGCAATTGAACCTTTATCTGCTACTAATAAATATTTCTCTGAAGTTGAAAGAGCCGTGGGCTCAAAAACATTTCCTGCAAGACATCCATTCCCCACAACAACTGGATATTTTCCTTTATTATTCCAATTTGATGGCTCATCAACATTCTGATCAAATCCGTCAACTGAGGCGTGTCCGAAAAATGTCATCAATGAAACTCCATTATTAATATATTCATTCACTTCGTAAAGCGTAACGGGATCAATTGGATCTGACACTGTCTTGTAGAATGAGTTCACTTGACCGCCAAATAGAGTATCTTCTAAGTATTGCTCGTAATGAGCTAAATAGTTTTTAAATTGGCCTTGCTCATTAGCATTCGAACCTCCTCCAAAATGAAGTATATGTTTCTGCCAAAGCTTATCAGGAATATTATAAGCTGAGTTTGGGTCTTGGGCTAATTCGTATTCCATCATTTTAGATAAATATAAATCCACTTCGGCAGGTGTTTTGGCTGCTAATCTACCCGTAGGAACTAAAGGTTCAAGGCCATTCCCTAAAAGATTAGAGGTAAGAAGAATATCGCTACATGGAAAACCGTAGGCGGGCACTAAGCTCCATTCATAGGATAAAGTGCTTTGCCTCACACCAGCTTGAGAAGCTACATTTTCGTTTCCTTCTCTAATTCCTTTACCTATCAAAAATAAATTTGTCGGTTTAAATGTCGTTGTTGCATACGCGTATTTTACAAAATTTCTAATTGCAAATGGATGCTTGAGAACACCTCCTCCAAACTGTAAACTCAATTCTGCAACATCTATCAACTTAGCATTAAATCCACCACCAGCAGCCGATTCTCTGTAAAGTCTATAATCTTCTGATGAAGTCATCAGTGGATCAGCAGATACTATAATATAAGCAGCCTCATAATCCTGTGCAGTGTAATTTGTGAAATTTCCACTACCGTTAACGGCATTCAACGAAATGATATTGATGATCTCTGTCTCATCAATGATAATAAGTTCTTGGTCTTCGCCACCAACGGCATTGGGAACTAATAATTGATGAATTCCTAAATTCTCTATGATTGGTACTTTCTTAATTTGATCTCCCACAATAAACCCATGTGGGTTTGGAGCATTAAAATTCGTTAAATCTAATCGAGAAGATGATTCAGAAGTATTGAAGGGAACAATTAGGTCAAAACTTGAGGCATTGGCTATACTCATATCATGTGGATACCACATCTCAACCGAAGCAACATTTTGAAAATCTGTTGGAACTCCTAAGTCATCTATTAGCTCATGTCTGAACTTTGTTGTCAAACCAGCCAAATCTGTCACCGGAAATTCAAACTCAATTTTATTCAATTTGTAACCATGAAAGCTTGTATCTACAGCCAAGATATCTGCATTTGAGTAGTTAATCTGAAGATGATGATTATTAGTGCCAGTTGTGATAGCACTCGAATTACTGGCTGAAACACTTCGAACCTTAACAGGAGGAGCGCCTACTGCTGTATAATAATTTGCACTCGGAACGATTACGTCATGATAAGGATTAGGCGCGGTAGCATTAATCCCTGGACCAAACCACCCCTCGCCACTTATGTATTCAGAATAAGACATCCCTGCGATTGAAAAACCAGGCAGATACGAACTGTGAAACTCAGCAACTGAAGACTTAATGAAGAAATTCAGCGGCGAGTAGCTCGTAAACGCCACATCTGTAAGTTCTATCATTCTCTCATTCGCAGACCCGCTATTCCAGCTCAGAAAGTAATGAATGGTGTCATTATAATGGGCATAAAATTCATTCCCAACATTCTCTGAGCCACCGTACATGACAGAATCCATCCAAATGGTATTCTTTTGACCGTAAAACAAGATGTAATCGCCGGGATCAAAACTACCATCATTACCGTCTTCAATAAGAATTTCTTGTTCCTTTTCAAACCCGAAGAGTTGAAAATTATCAGGTGAAATGCTTGAAACAGGCACTCCAGATGAGTTTAGTGCAGAATAATCAATTTTGTATATACCGTCTTCCCAAACTTTGAAAGAATAATACTTTTGAGAATAGTCAATCCAATCATTTGCGTACTGTCCAATTGAGACAGATGAAACTAGCAAAGACAGTATGACTAGGAGTTTATTCATCTAATGACGGCGTACTTTCATCTCTCTTTTTTGGGTCAGAGAGACCAAATTTTAAACTAAAAATATGTGAATATAAGGCAACTGATGCATCACCTATATCGGTAAATGCATAATCTAATGAGACATTTTTGAATCCTACACCGATACCAATGTTAGGTTGAAAGGAAAGAGATTCGGATAAATCTGAGTTTTTAATGAATTGGAAATTTCCAAATCCTGCTCTTAATGCAACCCATTTCCCGTATCCCAACTCAATTCCCATATGCGGATCAATACTGATAGGGGAAGTTCTAATCAGAACGTTTCTTCTTCCATCCGTATTCAAATCAAAGTTGATTTCAGAGCTCACATAAAACTCCTTTACAATCTTAGTTTTGAATTGAGCGCCTAAAATTATCTTGGGCACTGTTAACTCTAGGCCGTTTTGCGGAATTTCATTTCCAGTTGCTAAGAAAGTCTCGACCATGTCATCATTCAAGTTGAACGACCAAGCATTGAACGTTGACGTCACATCTCTAATGACAGCGCCAAATCTCCAATGATCGTTTAGTTTATAGTTCATTCCAGCATCTATACCAAAACCCCAAGAGTTAGCAAAACTGCCTACATGGCGGTAGATTACCTTAAAATTTCCACCAACACTCAAGCCTTCAATTGGCATTTCACGAGCATAAGAGAACAAGAATCCGTAATCTCCGGCAGTAAAAGTTGTGATTTTGTCATAATCAATATTTCCTGCGGCATCAATTAATTGAGTCGTATTTGGTATGTCATCTACACCAAATCTGATGAATGTAAAACCAGCAGTACTCTTATCATCAATTGGTTTTGCGATTCCTATGTAATCATATTTAGCAATACCTGCGAAGTATTCAGCATGCATAGCTCCTATTTGAAGAAAGTCTTTAACATCTGTCAATCCAGCCGGATTCCAATAAGAAGCCGTAACATCATTTACACCAGCAACAACGGCATTTGATTGTCCGAGAGCGCTTGCGCCAACTCCAATAGATAAAAATTCGTTTGAATACTTTGGTGTAATGTCTTGCGAAAAGCCATGCAATGAACTCACTGCAGCTAATAATATGAGGATGAATTTTTTCATTTTCGTAATGAGTAAATTTAGTAATAATTGTTGTTGGATGAGTAAACTCCATAATCATTAAAAAATTGTACTAGTCTTTACACTTATTAATACGTTTGAAATGAGCAAATAGATAGCTTTTTCTTGAGTTTTTTTCATAATAATTAGATTTCGGTTCTGTCAGCTAAATATTTAGTGCCATTTTTGTGGATATGCAAATCAAGAGATTGATACCAAATTTATTGACCGCAGGGAATCTTGTTGGGGGAATATTAGCAATCATGCTAACTCTTCAAGGTCATGTTGATTTGGCTCCTTATTGCATTTTTATTTCTGCAATATTCGATTTTTTAGATGGATTTGTGGCTAGATTACTGAATGTTCAAAGTGAAATGGGTAAACAGTTAGACTCTTTGGCTGACATGGTCACCTTTGGAGTTGCGCCAGGTATTATAATGTTTGAGTTGATAAGGCAGCACGTGTTTTACAACTTCAGCCCATTGAGAGCATTCCCAATTCCAAGTGGATTTACTTCACCTTTTTCTGAATTTCCAATAAATACATCTGGAATGTGCGACAGCGGCGCTTCAGGAATTGAGACAGAAATGTGCAGTTCGTTCTATGTTTTCTTGCCATATATTGCTCTCATCATCCCTGTTTTTGCTCTATTTAGATTGGCAAAATTCAATTTAGACACGAGACAATCATCATCTTTCATTGGCTTGCCTACACCAGCTATGACAATTTTTGTCGCAGCACTTCCACTTATGATATTGGACGGATTCGAAAGCCATGGAACTTGGAAGTTTGATGTAGCCCAAAACTATTTATTGAATCCTTATTTCATAATTTCATCTTCTCTCTTGTTATCAATTCTTATGGTTGTTGAACTACCATTGTTCGCTTTGAAATTCAAGAGCTTCAAATTCAAGGGTAATGAGATCAGGTATATCTTTTTAACAATTTCAATAATATTGTTGGCAACTTTATTTGCTTGGGCATTACCAATTATCATCCTATTATATATAATTTTGTCAGTAATTAATAATCTTACAAAAAAGCAATCGAAAGATGAAATTCAGAGCTGAAATTGACGTAATGCCTAAAGATGCATTGTTAGACCCACAAGGAAAAGCGGTAACTCAATCAATGGGGAACTTAGGGTTAAATGAAGTAACTGATGTAAGAATCGGGAAGCACATCAGATTATATATTGATGCTGACTCTAAAGCAACTGCTGAAGCAAAGGCAGAAGAAGCTTGTAAAAAGATTTTAGCGAATGAGATTATGGAATCTTACTCGTTTGAAGTTGTTGAAGCATAACTGCTTTGAGATTCTAGAATTTAGAGATTAGATTCTAGACAAAAGAACAAAGAGCGTCTTGGCTTCGCCATGACTGAAAGACAAAAGCCTATCGTTTGAAGTTGATATCTGCTGTAGTTTCAAATATTTGAACTAAAGCATTTTCTCCATTTCTGGATTTTCTAGTAGATGTTTGAAGGTTTCTAGTCTTCCGATTACCGCTGCAATGTCATTTTTTGCATTTTTCAATTTGGATCTTGAAACAAAAAACATAATCCAACCATAGATAGGAATAATGAGGAAAACAAAAAACTCGGCACCATTTAAACCGAAGGTCATTTTGTAATTCTTAGCCGGACCAAACTCAATTTCATTGTAGACTTCAGAAGTTCGTTTTCCGAAGTCCATCAATTTGAAGTAATCTTTTAATTCTGCCACTCTATCTGCCAACTCTTCAACTTGTCTATAGATATTGTTATTCATTAAACCTGCTCCATTAGCAGTACCTTCTACTTTCTTGGCAATGTTGATCACGTTTGACACATAATCCACATTTCGTTCTTCATCTGATTTTAATCTATCTTCTTGTTGCTCTTCGTTTTCTCTAGCTAAAACATCTACTTTTCTTAAAACAAAATTCTTACCTAAATAGACTTTCCTCACTTGCTCATCAGCGGCTAACTCTTCGGCTGTTCCGCTCTTAAGAATTGCACCTTCAAAGAGAAGATACGTTCTATCAGTAATTGAAAGTGTTTCTTGAACGTTATGATCAGTAATCAAAACCCCAATATTTCGATTCTTTAGCTTTGCAACAATAATTTGAATATCCTCAACCGCGATAGGATCAACTCCTGCGAATGGTTCATCTAGCAAAATAAATTTGGGGTCAGTTGCTAGTGCTCTTGCTATCTCAGTCCTTCTCTTCTCCCCACCTGATAAACTTTGACCTAGGTTTTTTCTAACATGTCCTAATCCAAACTCTTCAATGAGAGACTCTAACTTTTCATGCCGCTCAGGTTTTGAAAGATCTGTCATTTCAAGAACAGCCATGATATTATCCTCAATACTCATCTTTCTGAATACAGAAACTTCTTGAGGTAAATAGCCAATTCCGTTTTGAGCACGCTTATACATTGCCTGATTGGTAATGTCTTCACCGTCCAAATAAACGTGACCAGCATTTGGTCTAACCAAACCTACGATCATATAAAAAGAAGTTGTTTTACCGGCACCATTTGGTCCAAGTAAGCCAACAATCTCTCCTTGATTAACTTCCACAGAAACTCCTTTAACAACCTTTCGGCCCTTATAAGATTTTTGAATATTTTCTGCTCTTAGTTTCATTTGTTATCGCTTAACGCAAGAGTTGCGAAATTATTGAATTTATTTAGACTTTCGAAGAGACTACAGATTTTTTATCCGGCACTTCGAGGTTGAAAACTTTGATAGATTTAAGATCCTCCCCCTCAATCACCCTCCAAAGGGGGAAGACCTATAATATGCTGAAACGATCATGAATCCAAGAGTACTTCGACAAGCTCAGCATACCACCTCAGTGGCCTAACACTTGTTGAATCAAAAGTCAGAAGCAAACATAAACATTACTCCAAAATTTCTTACCGGATTACCTAAACTATTGACGTGATCTCTATAAGACAATCTCCAAACTGCATCAATTCGGATGAACTTAAAGATATTCTCAAGACCTACTCCTACTTCGTAATACGGTTGCTGCAATCTGTTTGAATAAGCAGGTAAAATTAGCTCTGCATTATGTTTATTGTTGTACTTCCCAACTACCATTTTTGCTGAGTAAACCATTCTTAGCTTAAGTTTTTTAATCAATGGAATCCTATCCATTACAAATCCTTGGAGCTTATGTTCGAAATTTATACCGACCCATTCATCTGAAATGAACTCATAATAAGTCATCAAATTAAAGCCAGTTCTTTGAAGGAACAATGTCTCGTTACCTGGATGTATCTGTAAGAAAGGATAAGGTACCGATCCAAATATTTTACCTGCATAAATTGAATATTGAATTCTACCAAACATCCCAATTCTTGGTCTGTGATCCCAGACAAAATCAAGACGGTGAAAATCATACTCACTTCCCAAAACACCTTTTATTCCCCAAGTATGAGTAAGTGAAACAATTGGGAATTTAGAACCTAAGGAAGTTCTGTCAAACTGTCCACTCAAGAACTTCTCTTCTTTGGTGAACATGATTTGATTTCGAATTTCAAAAGAAGTCACCGAAGCCACTTTGTTCGTGTCACCTGTGCTAGTGTTAATTCTTCTGTAATCTGAAAAACCTAATGGTTCAAATTGCTTCCATTCCACTGAATTGAAGGTTCGCATATCAAATCTCCAATCTTTTTCAAATGACCACTCTCCTTTTTGAACCATGGTCAACTTATCTTGTGGAGCCAAGGAGAAGAGAGTTGTAAACGAATTTCCAATATCTCCAATTGAAGCATCTAAGCCAAGAATTTCAATTCGTCTTCTGAAGGCAAATCGCATCATTTCTCTAGGCGAATTCCTTATCTTCCATCTTAATGAACCACCTGACTTTAGGTCTTGATCACCAAATCCATAAATCCAGAAACCATTCATTTCAACTTTTGTACTGAATTTATTTGAAGTTCTTAAGGCCAACATCAGTCGGTGACCTTCTGTACTATTTCTCGTGTAAAGTGAATAAGCTGAACCTATTTCTATGGGGCCAGATCTCCAAAAACCGCTATAAGCCATATAAATGGCATTCTCATAGAATTTAAATAGACGGTTATCCTTTAAGGAATCCACCATATCAATAACACCTTGCTCCTCTTCCGTTAGTTTGTCATGACGGTGAGCGTTCCAATAGGCATCACTTCTGTCTTTAGCCGAATCAGAGAGTTCAAGATCGGTGACATAGAAGTCGAAATCTTTAGTTTCATTGATTTTGAACTTCTCTCTTGTCGTCTTTTTGTGAACCGTTGCTCCTTGTAAGTTTTTCTTCTTTTTGTCATTAAACAAGTCAAAATTACATTTTACATCTTCTCTCGTAATCATCCAATGTCCTCGCTCCACCTCAGAATAATCCTGCTCAACCTCTAAATCTGAAACATAATTCAGGTTCACGTTATTTGGAATTTTCGCTTTCATTCTTTTGATAGCGTAAGTAGAATCTGCGATCCACATTTCCCCAATAAAGACAGCATCTCCTTTACGTTTTGGAACAAACTTCAAATGATAGAACAATTGATTGTCAATGGTATCGGGTTGCTGTAAATAGTATTTATAAAAAGCTCTGCTTCCATCAGCAATTGGCGACATGAATTCTTTATTGAAGAGTTCAATGTAATTATTATAGACATTGACTGTTTGGTGAAGATCTCCGGTGAACTGCTGCAACTGCAAGTAATCAACACCAGTAATTCTGTTCGCCTTCATCACCTCTTTAACTTGAGATGGATTGCTTTTGTAGTAATAATCCGAAATCGCTTCTGTCAATAGGATTGGCAAGTACTTATAATCAGTAGCTGTATCTACATCAACATAGTTATTGATTAAATCCATCCCGCCTAATACCTTTCTATCTTCAAATTTTTTGCCCAATTTGTTTACATCAAATTGCATCTTGTTGTAAACTTCACATTCGTAAGAGTCCAGGTTTGCTGGATTGTTTTTCTTTTTATTCTTTTTTATTCTTCTCAATATCTCAAAAGCGGGATTCTCACCAGCTACCACATCAACCACATCAAAACTTCTGATATCAGCCATCATCTTAACATTCAATTCATTCGTAATGCCTTGAACTAAAGGAAATTTCTGCGTTTTATAACCAATGAATGAGAACTCCACTGTATCAGCTACTGCAGATGTTTGAATAAAGTAAATGCCTTCATTATCAGTTAGGCCACCGGCCGCGCCATTTGTGAGCTTCACTTTGACATAAGGAATTGGTTGGCCGCTCAGAGAGTCAGTCACAACACCTTGAACGATAGTTGATTGCGAAAAAGAGCAAAAACTAGATAGTATAAACGCTATGAGTAATAGGCTTTGCTTCATGACAGGCGTGTAACAAAAATACGAAAATTAAGGGTGAATTACTTTACCAGACTGTCCTTATAACGTTTCTTTTCAATACGTTTCGCGATTCTAATTCCTATCTCATACAAGAACATGATAGGTATAGCAACGATAATTTGAGTAATTAAATCTGGAGGAGTAATAATTGCTGACAAAATTAAGACTACGACAAATGAATGCTTTCTATACTTCTTCAGCCAAGTTGATGTGATGATTCCAAGTTTTGAAAAGATTTGGATGATCACTGGTAAGAGAAAAAGTATTCCCGTAAAGAAGACTGTGGACACTATAGTTTTCAAATATGAATTGATAGTAATCTGATTCTTGATTTGCTCAGCCATGGTCCAATTACCAAAGAACTGGACAGTTAATGGAGCTATTACAAAATATCCAAAAGCGATACCGATAAAGAACAGAACACTGACAAAGATCACAATACCCCTCGCTGACTTAACTTCTTTAGCTTTCAATCCTGGTTTTACGAAGGACCAAATTTGGTGAAAAATGAAAGGGAATGCCAAGACGACTCCGCCCACGACCGCCATCATCAAATTCGTAGAGAACTGCCCTGTCATCTCAACGGATTGCCATTTGATATTGATTTTATCTACACAAATATTGAACAACTCACAAAAGAATCGGAAGATTGGAAAATCTGGCTCCGCCAAATTCAAGAAGATATTCATGGTGATCCACTCAGTAAACACAAAAATCACGATTGCAAAAATCAAAATTGCAATCACCATTTTTACTAAACGCCATCTCAATTCTTCAAGATGACCTAAGAAGGACATATTTTCTTCTTGTTCTGCCATTGGCGGCAAATTTAATTAATCTTAATTGGATAAGGTGAATTTGTTTGGCTTATTCAAGCAAAGGGACTTTAGTCCACACTTGACGGTTCTGAAGTCCAACTTTTCCGATTTTAGCAGATGAAATTGCCTTCAGCAATTTAGCCTGTTCTCCAAGCTTTTCAAACCAAAGTGGGACCAGTGTTTTCATTTGTGTTTTCCATTGCTCTGCTAGCTTTCTTGCTTTTATTGCAGACATGTAATCTATTTCCGTTACTCCAGGGCTTTTCGATTTCAATTTATCAAAACCTTTTTTATAATCTGCAAAATTGAAAGGCATCATGGCGTCCTGCCATACCTCAACACTTAAATGAATCTTAGAATCTTTTGTCGCTCTGTACTTCCAAACTTGTTCATTGATTTCACTTTCTTTGTTATAATCAACAGCAGTTAGTACCGAATCTCTGAAATACTCTCCGTCTGATTGCCCAAGAATTCCTCCGCCATAAACGTTGAAGTCCATCTTCAAATCGTTATCGAGAACTTCTCTGAAAATCTCCATTAATTGGATTGAATCACTAACCGACAATGCAACTTTACT
>JBLFXO010000029.1:0-18908 GCA_047609865.1 Arenicella sp. | reverse complement strand
GTTGCCGTAACCCCTGAATTTTCTTGATCACATCCCAGCTCGGTTCCGCCACCACATGCGGTCCATACAGAAATTAGGTGCCGCCTGTTAGTTGACACTTCTTCTAGATTGGCTGTAGTTTGAGTCGGTCCAGTTGTAAATGAGAACCAAGCGTCATCTCTATTGCCATTAGCAGCACAGCTAGCACTTACAAGACCGCCGTTAGAAAAACTTCCTGGCAAGGAGAAGGCCTCAGTAGTACAGGTCCCACTACCCATAGTGAGAGAAGGTACACCAGTACATCCATCACTTTGGCCATTAGAATTTAATCCAATTCCAAAACTAAATATAAATAATAACCTATAAAACATCTTCAATCATTCAAAATGAATCGCAGAAATACGAAAACCTCAATAATAGCTATAATGCTGTATTCAAATATACAAAAAAAGTCAAAAAGATTAGAACGATCGTTTTAAAAATTGTTAGGATAGTTTAGTTAAGAGTTGTGTTTAATTTATTTAACGCGATTCATCCCCATTGCTTTTAACATCCAATTAGGCAATCTTTTTTTAGGATCTCTCTTCTTAAGATTGATATACCAGCCCAATTTTTTAATCAAGGGAACTTTATGAGTTTCAACGAATTCTATCCAAGTTCCGTCAGGGTCTTCAATATATGAAAAGCGTCCTCCTGCTTCACCCATGTCAAATGTAGAGCCACTATCAACGGTGAAGGGGAAGCCAGCTGCTTCACATTCTTCTTGTAACTTATCTATTCCTTGAACATCAAAACAAAGATGAATGAATCCCCAATCTCCCCAGAATCTATCCTTGAATATTTTGACTCCTTCTCTTTCTAAAGGCTGAATAAGTTCTATTTGAGTTGGCCCTAATAATTTTGAAAAAGGTCCTTGTCTTTCTAGTTTGTGCTTAAGAAGAACTCTTCTGAATTTTTGACCACCAGAAGGCAATCCATTGAAACACTCGAAACTTCCTGACTCATCATAAACGATAGTCTCATAATCTAAGACATCTTTATATAGTTTCAAGGCCTTGTCTATATCACTTACCCCAATTAGACAGCCAGCAACTGCACCTGTTTTAGCAGGGTGTTTTGTGTCTTTGAACCATCCATCACCCGGAACAATATTAAAAATATTGCCATTAGGATCTTCCATGAAATAATTTAAGTTTCCATTTGGAGCTTGGTTCAACTCTCCTAATATCTTAACCCCTTTTGATTTGTGAAATTCATATGATGCCGATACATCTCTAGATTTAATACGACATGCATACAATCCAAAATCTCCCAATTGAATATCAAAAGTAGCTTTTTCAGTTGGTCTTGAAGTGAACTGCCAAATCTCCATTCCGCCACCACTTTCCATACTCAAAGCAAGGGTTGCTGTTCTACTATGGACAACGTCACCAGTGTAAATAGTCATTAATGGAGCATCCGCGGCTTCCTCAAAAATTCGAACATCAATCCCAAACATTTCTCTGTACCATTTCCAAATTTTTTGAACGTCTGGTACACCAATACCCATTTGTTGAATGCCTGAAATAATCTTTTCCATTTTAATCGAATTTTTGGCAAATATAAATGCTTTGAAGAAAACTAAGTCCAATATCAACAATTGCTTCTGTAATTGTGGAGAACTTCCCTTATTTTATGGCTCAATTATTGGTACTTTTAGCGCGTGAAAGCATTTTTAATAACCTTTTTACTGTCACTAAGCGGTCTTAGCTTTTCACAGCTAAAGCTTTACATGGGAGATGGCACTTTTACTTCAGATATTGCCTATACCATAATTGAAGGCAAGATTCATCAAGGTGATGCCACGTTCAACGGGCAAGTTCTTTACACTTACGAAAGTAATCAGGTTTTTAAAGGCAACACAACTATGGTGTTTGATTGCTTATACACTATCAAAGATGATAAAGTATACAGAGGAACTTCCAGTTTTTCAAACGACATAATCTATACCATCCTAGACAGCAAGGTGTATCGAGGTAATTCAACATTTTCAACAGATTGCCTTTTTACTTATGAAGAGGATAAAATTTATCAAGGAGATTCTTCTTTTAGTTCAGATTGCGTTATCACCATTGAGGGCGATAATATTTATTCATTGGCCTTTTATGCTTGCATCATAGGTCCTTATTAAAACGAAATGAAAAACTTATTACTTGTTTTTACCTTTTTTCTCGGATTGTCTTCTTTTTCAATGGATCTGAAACTCAGTGAGCAATCCAAACATGATTCCTTGTATCAAGTTTTTGAATATTTAGAACTCTCAGAACTCCAAAAGCCGATTTATATATCTAAAGGGGCTGAATTGAGAATCTTGTTTTCAGATGTAGATTCAAACTTCAGGATTGTACTAGATAATGATACGACATCATTATATTCTGATGCGCCGGTTGTTTTAAGCGAGCTAAAAAGAGGTGATCATTCACTTCTTCTTTATCATGAAAGCGACACCTCTGTAGTGAATCTTTCACAGACATTCAAAGTAAAAAATTCTCCTCCATACATAATGAATGACGCGGCTGTATTTGGATTGTTGTTTATGATTCTTTTGATAATTTTTAAAACTACCAAAATGTCAAGATTCAAAGGCTTCTATAAGTATGTTCCTGCACTTTTGCTGTGTTATTTTATTCCGGCTGGTTTAAATTCAGTTGGGATTATTTCTAGTCATGAATCTGGTTTATACTTCATTGCTTCTCGCTACTTATTACCTGCCAGTTTAGTCTTACTATGTTTAAGTATTGATATGAAAGCCATTAGAGGCTTGGGCTCTAAGGCACTGACCATGTTTTTTGCAGCAACTGTAGGTATCATTCTTGGCGGACCTCTGGCGTTATGGTTGGTTTCTCTTATTGCTCCAGGTGTTTTGGATGATGAAATTTGGAGAGGTCTTTCAACTGTCGCGGGTTCTTGGATTGGCGGTGGAGCAAATCAAACTGCAATGAAAGAAATATACCACTCAAGCGATCAGTTGTTTTCGGCAATGATTGTTGTTGACGTGTTTGTCGCAAATCTATTTATGTCAGTTTTACTTTTTGGTACTGGATATAATAAAAGGTTGAACAAATTTTTCAAGGCTGACGATTCTGCAATTGAAAATTTGAAAGAGAAAATGGAAACTTTTCAAAAGAAAAGTGCACGAATCCCTGATTTTTATGACTTATTGAAATTGTTAGGAATTACCTTCTTTTTTGTTGGTGCCTCCCATTTTTTAGCAGACATTTTTGCGCCATTAATTAGTGATGGACTTGATGTTCTCGCTGTTAATTGGCCATATACGGCAAATTTGATGGCATCTTTTGGTAATGGATTCTTTTGGCTAGTGGTTTTCGCTACCATTTTCGGAATCAGTTTGTCATTTACGAAATACAGAAGTTTAGAAGGAGTAGGTGCATCAAAAATGGGGAGCTTATTTCTTTATATTTTAGTTGCTACTATTGGGATGAAGATGGATATTATGGAGTTAATAGCTAATTGGGGAGTATTTAAATTCCTGATATCAATAGGGTTGATTTGGATGCTTGTTCATGCCATCATTTTATTTATAGTTGCCAAATTAATTAAAGCGCCATTCTTCTACGTTGCTGTTGGTTCACAAGCAAATGTCGGCGGAGCCGCTTCAGCCCCAATTGTAGCTGGTGCATTTAGTCCAGCGTTAGCGCCGGTGGGAGTTTTACTAGCAGTATTAGGCTATGCTGTGGGGACATTTGGAGCCATAGCCTGTACCCTTCTGATGAAAGCGTTAACCATGTAATAATTGAATGAAAAGAATCTTAGTAGCCATATTTTGCCTGCTCTTTTCATCTGGAGCATTCAGTCAAATCTTAGTCGAGGAATCTTCGAAGGATTTAGGGGACGTCTATGAGCATAAAGGAGAAGTTGCTGCTCAATTCATCTTAAAGAATCCCTACAAAGAAGATACTATTCATATTCACAACATCAATACCTCTTGTGGATGTACCGTCATATTATCTCAAGACACTATCATTCCACCCGGCGGCTCCATACCCTTGAAGTTCAGCTATAATCCAGAAGGCAGGTCTGGTTTGTTTACCAAAAGTATTGAGGTTATAAGTCGTATAGGGGTCTATGACCAGCACCGTTTGTTTTTGAAGCTAACGGGCAATGTGGTGAATGATAATCCTACAGTAAAAAAGATTGACTCAAAATTGATTGAGTATGTAGTGGCGCCTTTAAACTACTATGCAATCACTCCGTATGATACATCTTATCTTGATTTCAATTTCTTTATTTCATTTGTCAATGATCTCTCCTACGAGATAGATTTTTATCAATTCACAACTTTAGGTTTTCAGATAGGTGTTCGAGACTACGAGTATATTGAGCAGTTTGAGAGGCTAATAACATACTCACAAAAGAAGATTACTAGAGAATTTAGACTTAGAGGGTACGATAAGAATACTGTGTTTTTTGAGACTCCCGTTTTTATTGAAGAAGAAATTCCTGAATGGGCCGCTGGCAGTATTAAGGTCTTCTCAGCAAACTTTGGTTCAGATTTGGTAGATGAATCTGTCATTAAATTAAGCGCTCCTGAAATTATTGAAAATAAAGACTTAATGCTTAATTATCAGAGGTTTTCAAAACCTTCAATTGACGAGATAATGGCCGAAGTTAATTTTGACGCATTAGAGGGGAAACTTTTCATGGATGGGCGTTTGGAAATGAGGGGAATGATTGAAGGTCCTAAAAGGATGACCTATTCTGAAAGAGAGAAAACGGCTAAGAAATTGGAAAAGCTGATTTATAAAAAAATGAAAAAGAATACAGGGATTTCAAAGGCTACTTTTTCGGTGAAATTTGATTCTCTAGGATATCATCCTGAAAATAAATACAAGTTTCAAATGTGGTCGCGGGCAGATGAGGAGCAAAAACAGACCTTTACTTATGAGGTTAAAAATGACAATATTTCACCGCCTTTACTTCCCACGTACAGACAGTCATCTATTCCATATACTGAACTGAGGGAAGAGACCGCCGAATTCAAATATTTCTGGAAAAACTTAATTCTTAATTCTAAAGCTGGATATCCAATTAGCTTAATTATAGAGAATTCAAAATCTAAGAAACCCGCTTTTCAAGGAGCTGATAATTGGCAAGTAGCAAGACAAGAGGCTGTCGAATTAAAGGAAGTTTTATCACGTAAGTTTTTAGATGAAACAGGGAAAATTCTGGACATCAAAATAGAGGCTTTTGAGAGAGGGCCAGATTACATTGAAGAGAATAGAAAGCATGTTAGTTTTAGTCAGTATGAGTATTTTACACTAATTCCAGTTGTGCATGCCAATAAAGGAGTGAATCCTAATAAGACCAATCCTTACATGGTTAATTTTGACTATTTCTTTAACGGTATAGATACTACTTCTTGGGTGTTTGAGCGCTTTGGTAATTACCTGATTTCTGAAGTCGAGAATGAAGGGGTAGTGCGTATAATAATGGAGAGTAGCATTTCTCAAATCCAAATTGAAAAAAAGAAAGCAAACATCTATTTGGCCTACGAACGAGGGTTTGAGAGTCAGATCAGAATTAGACATTTTTTAGAGAAAAAACTGATTGATCCAAACCGAGTAATTTTTTCTGAGGAACGCTATTTGGTGCAAGGTCCAAAATATAATGGTACCATTCCCATAGTGAAGTTTAGGAAATTTCAATACGTGAAAGTTGTACCAGAAAAACATTTGAAACAATGAAGACATTCTTACTTGCCATGTTCTTAGGTTTTGGCTCCTTAACTTTTGCACATAAGTTTTTCATTTCTATAGCAGATATGGAGTACAATGAAGATAAACAGAAAATTAATGTATCACTGAAGGTTACGGCGCATGATTTTGAGTTAGTACTCAGAAGAAAGTTTAAAAAAGACCTTCACTTAGAAGAGGTTGAAGATAGCTCTTCTGTAGGCAAATATTATCAAGCTTACCTGAATCACAATTTCAAGTTGTACAATGATGGTGTCCGCTTACCTCAGGTTTTTTTAGGGAAGGAAGTAACGAATAGGGAAGACTTATATTTCTATTTCTCATTCATAAATGTTACCAATCCTGCAATGATTAAAGTGGTCTCAAACCTTTTAAGTAGCGTATCGGACGTTCAACAAAATATTGTCCACTACAAATACCAAAACCAAACTAAAAGCGTAACTTTATTGCCTTCTCAAAACGAAGCAGAAATTAAATTTGACTAATTAGATGAAAAGTTTTAAAACGCTATTGATGCTAGCTTGCACATTCGTTGCAGGTATGGTAATTGCTCAAGAAAATTACAACCACAATAAATTTAAGCAGCTCAAAGAAGAGTTAGCTACTCCAAATGTTTATAGAACAGCCGCTGGTGCTCCAGGGCCAAACTACTATCAGCAAAAGGCTGACTATGTGATGAACATTGTTTTGGATGATGCGAAGCAGACTATAACTGGTGAAGAAACTATTACATACACAAATAATTCTCCGGATAAGCTAGAATACCTTTGGTTGCAGTTAGATCAAAACGTTAGAAAACCAGGTTCTGCGGGACAAATGACAAGAACTTCAAATATGGAAGCACTTTCTAATCCTTATTCTTTAGATAAAATGTTCAAAGTACTTGAATTTGAAGGTGGATTCAATTTAACTAAAGTAACTGATGGTTCTGGAAGACCTGTTGATTACATGATAGTAGGAACAATGATGAGAATCAATTTGGTGACTCCTCTACAGAAAGGCGATAAGTACACTTTCAATGTTGATTGGTGGTATAACATCAATGACAGAATGCAAATTGGAGGACGTTCTGGTTTTGAACATTTTGAAGAAGAAGACAACTACTTATATACAATTGCACAATTCTTCCCAAGAATGTGTGTGTACAATGATGTTGAAGGGTGGCAGAATAAACAGTTTTTAGGAAACGGTGAGTTCACATTGGCTTTTGGAGACTATGATGTAGAGATTACTGTACCTGAAGATCATATCGTTGCAGCTACAGGTGTGCTAACAAATGCATCCAAAATATTAACCGCAGACCAAAGAGAACGTTGGGTAAAAGCTCAAAAATCTGACGACCCTGTCTTTATTGTAACTCCAGAAGAGGCAGCCAAAGCAGAGAAAGAAAAATTGACAGGAACTAAGACTTGGCACTTTGAAGCTGAGAATGTGAGAGACTTCGCATTTGCTTCATCAAGAAAATTTATTTGGGATGCACAAAGAGTGGTGCAGGAGACTAAGACTGTAATGGCCATGTCTTTTTATCCTAAAGAAGGAAATCCTTTATGGGAGAAGTACTCTACAAGAGTAACCGCACAAACGCTTAAAACTTATAGCAAGCACACATTTGATTACCCTTATCCGGTAGCTATTTCAGTTCACGCTAATTTTATTGGAATGGAGTACCCAATGATTTGTTTCAATGGTGGCAGACCAAACGCAGACGGAACTTATTCTGAAAGAACTAAATACGGAATGCATTCTGTAATTATTCACGAAGTAGGGCATAACTATTTCCCCATGATAATCAACTCTGATGAGAGACAATGGACATGGATGGATGAAGGATTGAATACTTTCTTGCAATACCTAACAGAACAAGAGTGGCAAAGAAACTATCCTTCAAGAAGAGGGCCTGCTAATTTAATTGTGGATTATATGAAAGGTGATAAGGATAATATTTCTCCTATTATGACTAATTCTGAATCGTTAATGCAGTTTGGAAACAATGCTTATGGTAAACCGGCTACAGCTCTTAACATCTTAAGAGAAACGATTATTGGAAGAGAGAATTTTGATTACGCCTTTAAAACTTATGCCATGAGGTGGATGTTTAAGCACCCAACTCCGGCAGATTTCTTTAGAACAATGGAAGATGCCAGTGGTGTAGATCTAGATTGGTTCTGGAGAGGATGGTTCTTTACCAACGATCATTGTGATATCGCCTTAGAGTCTGTTCAATGGTTTCAGATGAATACTCATAATCCTGATATAGAAAAGGATTGGCAAAAAGATAAGGACGAAGTGTCAAACAAAAACATTTCAGGGATTAGAAATAAGGTTGAGATCAAGAGAACAGTTAATGAGGATATTCCGGACTTGGACGATAAGTATAACACTGCTAATCCTTATGCCGTAACCGAAGAAAATCAGGAGGCTTATGAAGATTTCTTAAACTCAATATCTGATGACGAGAAGTCATTGTTAAGCAAAGGCCTTAACTTTTACCAAATTGACTTTGAAAATAAAGGTGGATTGGTAATGCCAATAATCTTAAGATTCACGTTTACAGATAAAACTGAAGAGGTTATTAGAATTCCTGCCGAGATTTGGAAAAGAAACGATAAGAATGTTTCTAAAGTGTTCTTCTTTGAAAAAGAGGTTGGCGCTGTGGAGTTAGACCCTTTCTTAGAGACCGCTGACTGTGAGCTAGAAGATAACTTCTGGCCAAGAAAGAAAGTGCCGACAAGATTTGACATCTTCGAAGAGAAGAAGGGGACAAGGTCTTATCATTAATAATTATTTAAAAACAGTTATGAAAAAGTTTATTTTACCTACAGTTTTATTAGGTTTTTTAGTGAGTTGTGGTGGAGATTCAGAACAAATTTCTGATGAATCGCATGAAGAGGATTTAGAAAACGTTGAAGAGGAAGCTGGAACCATTCTAGAAGATAGAGAATACGAATTGAATGAACTGTTTGATCTTCATGCAACAATTGAGAATCCGGATGATTGGGTAGGTGAAAACGTTAAAGTTTGGTTTGTACTGTCAGATGATCAGTCCGTTGGGACTATAAATGATGAAGAAATGTATGTGTTGCCAACTATAGTTGATACACTTTATTTCAATATGAGAGGTGGTAAGACTAGTCTATCAACTACACCTGAATTCTATTCAGAAAATCCAGATTTGACGTTTAAAGCAGGTGATACGGTCCATGCTTCAGGGGTGTTTGACTATTCTCTTTTTAAAGAGCCGAGAGTTGAAAATTTAGTTGATGTGAAGTAAGAGATTACGCCTAGCTATTCTTAAAGATGGATTGGCTGATAAAAAAGAATTAATGAAAAGGCCTAGCTCTCAGTTAGGCCTTTTTTATTTGGATGTCTCTTCAATCGCTTTCAAGATAATATCTCCAGCTTCTTTCATCTGATCCTCGGTAATAGAAAGAGGAGGGGAGAGTCTGAAACTATGAGGGTGTGATAAGAACCAAAAGCTAATCAGCCCTAACTCCAGACAGCGATCAACGATCAATTTTACCCGGTCAAAGGATTCCATGTCAATAGCGAACATCAAGCCTATTCTTCTAATTTCTGTGATTTCTGAATTTGCTGAAAGCATGTCTTCCAAAATCTGACCTTTATTATCTGCTTCTGATATCCAGTTTTCTTCGTTCAGAACTTCTAAACATGCCGCTGCTGCTGAGCAAATCACAGGGTGTCCACCAAATGTTGTGATGTGTCCTAGCATTGGTTCGTGAGTGAGATTAGACATGATTTCTTTAGACGAAATGAAGGCTCCAATTGGCATTCCGCCTCCTAATCCTTTTCCTAGTGTGAGAATGTCAGGTATCACGTCATAATGCTCAAATGCGAACATCTTTCCTGTTCTTCCAATTCCGGCTTGAATCTCGTCAAATATGAGCATGGCTCCAACTTCTGAACATCTTGCTCTAAGCGCTTTTAAGTATGGTTTATCTGGAATTCTAACTCCAGCGTCTCCTTGAATTGTTTCCACAATTACTGCGGCAATGCTTGAGTCTATTTGATCTAGTTGACTTGTTTCGTTAAAGTCAATGAAGTTCACTCCTGGGAGCAGAGGTCTGAAAGCCGCTTTTTTATTCTCGTTTCCAGAAACACTTAAAGAACCATGAGTGCTACCATGGTATGAGCCTTCAAAAGCAACTATTTTATGTCTACCAGTATGTCTCTTTGCTAATTTGAGAGCTCCCTCATTTGCTTCTGTTCCTGAATTCACAATGTAATTGCAGTTGAGGGAAGAGGGCAGTATTTTTTGAAGTTCTTTGGCTAATTTCAGTTGAGAATCTTGAATAAATTCTCCATAAACCATGACATGTAGATGTCGGTCTATTTGTTCTTGGATTGCAGTAATTACTTTTGGATGTCTATGACCAATGTTGTTGACAGCAACACCAGCAATCATGTCTGAATAACGTTTCCCTTTCTTATCCCAAATGTAAATTCCTTGAGCCTTGTCTACGTCAATTAAATAAGGGGTGTCATTGGTTTGTGCCAATGAGTTTAAGAATTGATTAGTATCGTCCTCCTGGAGGTGGTCCGTCATGTGGTGGTCCTTGATGATTACCTTTTTTAATTTTCTTCAGTAGTTCTCGCTTAAATCGTTCTTCAGCATGATAAACTTTTGCTGCCTTCTTTTTGCCGAGTGCTGCCGCAAATTTAACTAAATATTCTTGTCTTATTTTACTACCCGCAACTTCAAGCTCAAGCAATTTTTCAGTAGTAGAGTACGCCTCATCTTCACTGAGCTCATCATAGTTTCTCAATTTTTTAGCTTGGCTTCTATGGCTCTTTCTATTTTCTTCAATTTTAGCTTCGTACTCATTGTAGATAGGCCAGAACTTTTCAGCTTCCTTAGAGTTAAGATCTAGTTGAGTGGTGATAAAGGCAATTTTCTCTGCTTTTATGCGCTCTTCACGATCTTTCTTTTTTTGCTGTTTATTTGGTCCTTGACCAGGTTGTGCAAAAGTCGCAGATGCTAGCAAAATGCTCAATATGAATAATAGTCTTTTCATTTTATAATTCTTCTAAGTAATAATCTTCTATGTCTGCCCCAAGTAGGTAATAAAGCTCATCCTCATCATAATAATATTCGTCACTGTCTGTCTCAAAACCCTCTTCGTCACCTAATTCAATGTCTTCATTCTCAATTAAGAACTCAATCATTTCATCTTCATCTAAAAAAGCTAAATAGGCCTCATCAAATGCTTCTTCTTCCTCTATAATGTCAGATTCTGCAGTGTTCTCAGAGGTAAAACTCTCTTCTTCGTCCACCGGAATCAAGTTGATAGCCAAAAGTATACAAGCCGCTGCCGCAGCAACAATTCCAAAAGTTTTTAATCTAAAAAAACTGGATTTCTTCGGTTGAGCAGTGTCCTTTGTTTGAATGTTTTCTTGTTCATGGATTTTATCCATCAACTGATCAGAGAAATTGTCAAAGAAACCTAAAGGCACTTCAGCCTTATCAGATTTATTAATTCCCACAACAATTGATTCATCTTCAATTTTAGCCGATAAATTATCGCTAAAAGAGGCAAAGAAACCTTCTGGTACAGATGGTTTTCCTGTCTTTTTCAAAGAATCAAATATGTCAAACTTTTTGTCCATTATTCTCTATGACTTCAATCTATTCAAAAGGTTTAAATCTTTTTTAATATTTCTTCAATCTTTTTGACGGCCAAATGATAAGAAGCTTTTAATCCTCCCACACTTGTGCCCAGCATTTCTGAAATTTCCCTGAATTTTAATTCATCAAAATATTTCAAATTAAACACTTGTTTTTGCTTTTCAGGCAGAGTCTCGAGGGCCTTATAAAGTATAGCTTCAATTTCTTCTCCGCTAATATCCTCTCCATTTGTAGAAAGTCTATTTTCAAACAAGGGTGGATCTAGATCCACGGAAATCATCTTATTACTTTTCGCTAAAAATGTATGCGCTTCATTGAAGGCGATTCTATACAACCAGGTATAAAGGTTCGCTTCCTCTCTGAATTTAGGTAAACCGTTCCATGCTTTGATGAACACATTTTGCATCACATCCTCGGCATCTTGGTGATTTTTAGTCAACCTACGAATTTGCCAGTAGATTCTCTCTTGGTACTTCTTTACAATTTTTTGAAATCCTTTATTGGGATTCTCCTTATACTCAGCCAATATCCCTTGATCAACCAATGCTGATTTTTCTTCTTCGCTATTGTCTTCAACAATTTTCAAATGATCACTATTTGCGTTGCACTGCTCTTTCGGCAGCCGCAATGATGTCAATTGTGTTGATTTTGTATTTTGTAAGGAGTTCTTCACCTTTTCCGCTTTCTCCAAAAGTGTCGTTTACAGCAACCATTTCAAGTGGACTCGGAAGTTTTCTTGCTAACAATTGTGAAACTGTATCACCTAATCCTCCATTCATCATATGCTCTTCGGCCGTAACAACACATTTTGTCTTGTTAATTGAGTTTAAGACTGTTTCTTCGTCAAAAGGTTTAATCGTATGAACATTTATTATTTCAGGATTGATTCCTTTGGCCAGTAATTCTTTGCCAGCCTCAATTGCTTTCCATACCAAATGGCCTGTAGCAATGATAGTTACATCTTTTCCTTCATTGAGAACATCAGCTTTACCAATCACAAATTTTTTGTTTGGATCTGTGAAATTAGGAACCTTTGGTCTACCAAATCTTAAGTAAACTGGACCTTCGTATTCTGCAATTGCGATCGTAGCAGCTTTAGTTTCATTGTAATCGCATGGAGATATCACGGTCATGTTAGGTAACATCTTCATTAATCCAATATCCTCTAAAATTTGATGCGTTGCTCCATCTTCACCTAGAGTTAAACCTGCATGCGAAGCACAAATCTTTACGTTCTTATTAGAGTAGGCTACCGATTGTCTAATTTGATCATAAACTCTACCTGTTGAGAAGTTGGCAAATGTCCCTGTAAAAGGAATCTTTCCACCAATCGTTAATCCCGCAGCCATACCAATCATATTTGCTTCAGCTATTCCTACTTGAAAGAAACGTTCTGGATTTTGAGCTTTGAAGGCATCCATTTTGAGAGAGCCTGTTAAATCCGCGCAAAGTGCAACTACATTAGGGTTTGTCTTTCCTAATTCTTCAAGTCCGGCACCAAATCCTGATCTGGTGTCTTTGTGGTCAATAACTTCAATGTCTTTCATTAGATTTTGGATTATAGGTTAATAACGGTGTTTCCACCAGGTTTTATTATGAAACTTTTAGTGAGTGTGTAATCAGTCGAAACAGCTTCTGTCCAACGATAAACAACTTTATATTTTCCGGCTTGAAGCATTAATTTGCCTTTACTAATCTTCGGATCAAGGTCGCAAACCCATTCAGCGGAACCATCAGTGCCATTCAGAACGAATATTTGAGAAACGATCGGCTTTACAGATCTGTAATCTAGCATACCTGATCCCGGAATGTCAATGTAGACGTTTTCGCTTTGTCCAATCGTAACTCCTTTTTTATAGATTCTAGGCAGCGTTAGAATTTCTAAATCATAAGTGCCCACCAAATATTGTTGAACTTCATCAATGTCTTGTACATTCAATGTAGCCTCTTTTCCACCTTGACTTATCCTGACTTTAACATCCTTGGTTTTCGTAACCCCTTTAATTCTGATTTTCAATTTTCCTTGTGGACAATCAGCCGGCAATATGTTATGCTGTCCTTTAAAGAGTTTCAGATCTTTCACAACGACTCTAGGTAAGGTATTGACAACCATGTCATATTTCATCTCAGGATCAATTATCACAATTGTATCTGGTTGTCCTTTGAAATTAAGCGTATGCATGAAAGTATACTTCAAATTCTTAGTACCAGCCTGATATAGAAAGACAGTCGTATTCGTTTCAGAAGGTTTGGCTGATATGTCGTTCAAATTAATTTGAGCCGTAGTATTATTTAAGGCATCAGTAATCACAGATTTCATTACCTTTTTAAATGAGCTCTTTGTAGACGCTTCATAAAAGCGACCGATACAATCAAATGCATTTAAGTATTTCAAATCAATTCCTAATCCAACAACAAATGGAGTAACTCCAATATCCTTTGCTTTTAATTTCTTTGCGATCTCGCAAGGAAATTGATCACAGGCTTCAAGGCCATCAGTCACCAAGATGATTATGTTTCTTGAGTTCTTATCAGGGAAATCATCTGCTGCTGCTTCTAAAGATCTGGCAATAGGAGTCGTTCCCTTAGGTTCGACTCTATTAATGAATGATTTTATTCTGGAATAGTTATCTGGTCCAAATTCTACCTCAAGTTTGGTGTCATTACAATCTTGGAAAGTTGGAGTGACAGGAGATTGATGTCCATAAACCCTCAAAGCGATTTCAAGATTGGGCGTCCCACGTAAATCTTCAACAGCATCTCCCAGAATTTCTCTTGCCAATTCAATTTTTGTCGCGCCTTCCCATTTTCCATTCATTGAGTTTGATGCATCAAAAATGAACAGAATTCTGGTCAATTCTTGAGCTTGTGATAGGAGGGGGGCTCCTAAAAAAAACAACAATATGAATGCAAACTTTTTCACAGTCTAATAATCTCCTAGCGTCTCAGGAAGTTGTGCCAGCGCAATTTCTTTTTGTTCTTGAGAAGGTGCTGATCCGTGCCACTTATGTGTGTGCATCATAAAGTCAACTCCATTACCCATAATGGTCGTCATGATGATTACAATTGGTTTTCCATTTCCACACATTGACTTAGCTTTATTTAAAGTGTCAATGATTTCTTGGTGGTTATGTCCATCCATCTTCAATACTTCCCAACCAAAGGCCTGCCATTTTTGTGCCAAATCTCCCATTGGAAGAACTTCATCAAGATCTCCATCAATTTGTTTATGGTTATAATCGATAGTAGCAATTAAGTTGTCCACTTTGTTGCCAGCAGCATACATAGCTGCTTCCCAAATTTGACCTTCTTGTAATTCACCGTCTCCATGTAACGTATAAACTAGGTTTTGGTCACCATTTAATTTTTTAGCTTGTGCAGATCCTATGGCTACTGATAGACCTTGACCTAAAGAACCAGACGCAATTCTCACACCAGGTAAGTCCTTAGCAGGGGATGGATGCCCTTGAAGACGGCTATTAATCAGTCTAAAAGTTGCCAATTCTGATTTGTCAAAGAATCCTCTATGCGCTAAAGTGCTATATATAACAGGCGAAATGTGTCCGTTAGACAAGAAGAATAAATCTTCGTTTTCACCATTCATGCTAAAGTTAGCAGGATCTAATTTCATTATTTCGAAATACATCACCGTAAAAAAATCTGCGCAACCCAGTGATCCACCAGGATGTCCTGATGAAACATCAGCAACCATACGTACAATATCTCTTCTTACTTGTGAACTTATTTTCTCTAATTCTGCTACTTTCATTATCTAATTTTTGGTCTAAAAATTCAAAGTTAGATTTATTTTAATCTGCTGCTAAAAAGTACCCGTTTTTTTACTCCTAAAGTTTTGCACATTCAGGAAGAATATTAACGGCATGGTGTATTACTGAAAAAAAAATCACATTTTTGCAATAAGCCATGCAACTTTATTGAATGCAAGGCCGTTTGAGAGTTATATAATCTATATCAGAAAACAGATGAAAAAAGTATCATTAATAGCTTTAGTACTCATGGGAACTGCGTTTGCAGGTTATTCTCAGAGTGAAGAAAATAAGCCCGAAAGAATTAAATTGGTTCCCTCAGGACACACTTCAACTAATGTTGAAGTGTCAAAAGTGGAACAAATAAAGAAATGTGAAAATCAAATTGAAGCTTTGAATGCAAAAGAAGCAATTATACTTCAAGACGCTGAAGAAACAAAAATCGCTAAAGAATCAGGTTGGTTCACTAACGCTGCTAAGCAAAGAGTAGAGTTAAAAGCGAAAATTCAAGAATTAAAGAAATAAGAGAGATGTTAAAGACACTAAAAAAGACAACTGCTGTTTTAGGATTAACATTAATCTCTTCAATAGCAATGGCACAAGCAAATCAAAATTGTGCTGATATGGAACCTGTTTGTACAGATGCTGGTGTAAACTTTACTGCCAATACAGGAGTAGATGCAGCTTCAGTTCAGGATCCAGGAAACAACTATAACTGTTTATCTAGTTCACCGAACCCAACATGGTATTATTTTGAGATAGAGACGGCTGGGCCAATAGATATGAGTTTATCGGCGCCGCAAGATATAGATTTCATTATTTGGGGACCATTTACGGATTTAGCAGCGGCTTCAGGTCAGTGTGGGAATCTCGGAAACGGTGGCGCTGGAGGTTCAGTAGTTGACTGTTCATACTCTTCTACAAATAACGAAACGCCTTCTATTCCTAACGGACAAGTTGGTGAAGTTTATGTAATGTTGATTACTAACTATGCGAATTCTGTTCAAGATTTGACATTGTCACAGACTGGCGGAACTGGTGCTACTGATTGTGACATTATTGTGCCTGACCCATGTGTTTCTAATCCAGGTACGTTTGTTTTACAAAAAGATCCTGTAGGAGCTGCTCCAAACGCATTTACTGTTGCACCTATATACCTTTGTCAAGGTGATGCTTGGTCTGCAATTTCAAATGATGATTATATTTTACCAAATGATACAATACCGCAGCCAGCAGGTGATGGAGGATATACTGCTCAACTCATGTGGTTGGTTTATGATGCGGCTCCAATTTCATTGGACCCTACTGGAGATCCGGGCTTCTTAAACTTTATTATTCCTACTGAAGATTTACAAGATATCAATGATGGGGCATCTCCTATAATCACAAACTTTGGTTGTGGTACTTATTGGTTTGTACCTGTAGCTGGTGATGATGGAGTAGGTGGAAACGGGAACGTTGCCAACGGAACTACTGATAACGGAGCGCTTGATTGGGATAAGAACAATAATGGATGTTACTTATTAGGTGCCGCTATTGAGGTTACTTATGCTTGTGACATTATCCCTGTATCTTCTGTGAATTGTAATCCTCCTGCAACAATTAACGGAATGGATATAGACATCACTGGTGGTTCTGGTGATTATACTATTTCTAATACTGGTGCTGGAAACTTAGTTAGTTTTAATGTAACTAACCCTGGTACTGCAACCGTAACTGATTTAAACAATAACAGTGCTTGGTCAATTGACATTACTGATGCTGAAGGATGTGTGGCTTCTGCAAGTGGCGTATTTTCTGCCCCGGTTATCACTGACGTAACTATTACTCCAGCACCTGATTGTCCTTTGTTAGGAACAGGTAGTGTTGATGTAACGGTTTCAGGTACTTCTGGACAAGGTGCACCATATGCTATAGTTATGGCAGGTGATCCACCAACTGCAGGTACTACAGACTCTTATTCAGATAACGCTGGTACAATTGTACCAATCGTGGTATCTGATGCTGCGGGTTGTATTGCTGATACGACAGTAACAATTACTTCTGCTGGTCACTTTATTGATGTTCAGATTACTGCTATTCAAGGTGAATTCTGTTTCGGAGATGGAACTGGCTCTGCTACTATTTCGGCAGTGCCAACGCCAACAGGAAATGTTGTTTCAATTGTTTGGACCGATCCTTTAGGAGGAACTTATCCTGGAAATGGAACTAATACGACTCAGAACGGCATGATGCCAGGCATTTGGATAGTATGTATTACTGATGATGTTGGTTCGGGATGTGAAGTTTGTATTCCAGTTGAGATTACTGCACCACAAGAATTAGATATTTTCGTTGATAACTCAAACGAGCCTGTATGTTATGCATTCTCTGACGGTTCAATTGATGTTGGAATTACTGGAGGAAGTGCTCCACATACATTCTCTTGGTCTCATGATAATACTATCACAGGTGATGTCGCTAATACAATTACAGCAGGAACTTATTGGGCTTTCGTAATTGATGTTAACGGATGTCAGGATTCTGTTGAAGTAATCTTAGGTCAGCCAGATTCTCTTTATGGTGTTTTCACTATTAAGGATATCGATTGTTACGGAGATTCAACTGGAGGTATTATTACTGATGAAGTTTTTAATAATCAAGGTAACTACACTTATAATTGGAACCTTCAAGGAGTTGTTCCTAACCCACCTAACTCGTCAAATTCTGCTAGTGGATTACCGGCAGGAACTTATGTAATGACATTGTTAGATGAAAATGGATGTAACAACGAATACCAATGGACACTTACAGAGAATCCAATTATAGAATTAATTGGTATGGAAGCACAGCCAGCCTATTGTAGATTGTTTAACTATCAATCTGGTAACGGTGTTGTTTCTGGTTCTGCAATTGGTGGAGTTCCTGATTACGATTATATCTGGACAAACATTGGTACAGGAGATTCAGTTACTAACACAACTTGGGGTAGTTTAAATCCTGGTACGTATGTGTTCACTGCAATTGATGATTTAGGATGTGTTATGAGAGAAACAATTGAATTAGATTCAGTTAATCCAATTGCGTCATTCACTGTATTGTCTGCTGAACTTGATGCAAACTGTGAAGGAACTGCTCCAGTAGTTGTTCAATTTACTAATGAGTCTCAATATTTTGCGAACCCTAACAACCCGAATTCTGATACAACTTTCTTCTGGAATTTAGATCATGGTAATTTCCCAAATCAATGGTGGATTTCACATGATTTGAGTGAAACAGCTGATACGGTTTATACTGGAGAAGCAATTTTCGAAGCATGTTTAGTTGCAATTAACAAGAACGGATGTACTGATACTACTTGCAAAACAATTATCGTTCACGAGCAACCTCAATTAACACCTCCAAATGTATTTACACCAGGTGGTGGAGCAGGTTCTGCAAATGAGTTCTTCGAATTTGAAACTAAGTCTCAAGCAGTTGAAACTTTCTATGCCGTGATTGTTAACAGATGGGGTAAAGTAGTGTTCGAATTCAATGATATCACTCAGCAATGGGATGGTAACACTCCTGGTGGATCGCCATGTAAGGATGGAGTTTACTTCTACACTTATCAATTAACTTATACTAATGCTACTACAGAAGAAGGTCAAGGAAATATTACTCTAATTAGAGAATAGAAATCAGTCTTTCAAAATAAATTTGGCCCTCTCGTTAATTCGAGAGGGCTTTTTTTGTTTATAAGCATTATCTTTGCGGCCGAACTAATTATTATCTCATGGCATTAAA
>JBLFXO010000028.1:0-18936 GCA_047609865.1 Arenicella sp. | reverse complement strand
GAAGATGAACTTGGATTACACCCAAGCGAAAAATCTTCTTCAAGATCTTATTCAAAATAAAGATAAATTCAATGCTGATTCTGAAGTTGTAATTTGTCCGTCAGCTCCTTATTTAGGAGTTTTTGCGGAATTAGTTGCAGCACATGATTGGATAAAACTAGGATCTCAAAATGCTTATTTTGTTGATTCAGGTGCGTTCACAGGAGAGATTTCTCCTGTACAATTGAAGAGTTTAAATATCAAGTATTGCCTTGTTGGGCATTCTGAGAGAAGAGATAATTTTAATGAAGATTATAGTCTGTTAGCTAAAAAAGTTAAGGCTTTAATCAACCATGATATTACACCGATTTTTTGTTGCGGAGAGCAACTTCAAGTTCGAAGTTCTAATGTTTACCGAGAGTTTGTAATGAAACAATTAGAAGATTCACTCTTCGTTTTACCTGCGCAAGATATAGCAAAGTGTGTTATCGCATATGAGCCAATCTGGGCGATAGGAACAGGTCAAACTGCTACTGCTGAGCAAGCTCAAGAAATTCACGGACTCATTAGAGCAAGACTAGAAGCAAACTTCGGAGAGAAAATCGCTAATGAAATTCCAATTCTTTACGGCGGAAGCTGTAAGTCGGACAATGCGAAAGAATTGTTTGAGCAAAAAGATATTGATGGCGGATTAATCGGCGGAGCTTCTTTAGTTGGTGCAGATTTCTGCGCTATTTCTAATTCATTTTAGGTGGATCACATTCAACTCATCATTGAGTTCTCAAAGGTCTATCCTTGGAGAGATGTTCTCATTTCAGATCTGGATCAATTAGGTTTCGAAAGTTTTGTTGAAACCAAATTGGGTTTGGAGAGTTATATCGCTGAAAACAAATTTGAAAATGAGAAAATTCAATACATTAATGATATTGAAGAAGTTGTTAGTGTGTCACATAAGGTGATAAAAGATGAGAACTGGAATGCCAAATGGGAAGAGAATTTTGATCCTGTTTTAGTAGAAGATAAATTGGTGATTAAAGCTCCTTTTCATAAGGAGGAATTCAATCAGAAATTGGAAGTGACAATTCAACCTCAAATGTCTTTTGGGACCGGTCACCACCAAACGACCTGGCTCATTTCAAAACGACTTTTCGAATTGGATATCGCTGACAAAAGAGTGCTTGACATGGGGACGGGTACTGGAGTTTTGGCGATAATAGCAGAGAAACTTGGAGCTATAAATGTTTTTGCTCCAGACATTGATCAATGGTCATACAATAACGCAATTGAAAATATCGCATTGAACAATTGTGACAAAATTGAAGTTGCTCTTGGAGATGATAAATTGCTAGAAGGCAGGGAGTTTGATTTGCTAATAGCGAACATAAATAAGAACATATTGATTAAACATTTTTCAGTATATTCAGCTAGCCTAGCAAAGGCTGGAAAAATGCTCATCAGTGGTTTTTTTGCCACTGATGCAGAAGATTTGAAAATAGAGGCCGCAAAACATGGCTTTATTTTTGAATATACCTTTAACAAAGATGAGTGGGCTATGATGCAGTTTACATGCTAACTGGCTTATCTCGCATTAAATACAATATATGAGATCCTTACTTTTAATCGCCCTTTTAAGCATTGGCGGAACTATTTTTGCACAGTATTCTAATGATCCGGCTACCTTTTTAAAAGAAATAGATAAAAGATTATCAGCCTCGGATAGAGTAAAAACTAAGTCTTTCTTAGAAGAATTCGAACCGAATTGGTTAACGAATTTCTCAACTGAATATCAAAACAAAATAGTCAACACTTGTAATCTTCTTGAGGAGAAAAGAAGACCAGCTTTTCCTGACATTTATGGATATCTAATTTCAGCCCATTCATTTGTCCTAACCGATCAACCCAAAGAAAGTTTTGAAACATGGCACTCAACTATTGATGCCTTGCTGAATTCAAAGAAGGTGACCCAATTCCAAAAATTTATCAATGTTTGCGAAGGTTTCTTTTCAGACGGAACCATCTATGATGTTCCAAAATATGTATGGAGAGTTAAAGGAGGTGAATACACATTTCAATTTGAAAAAAACAGACCAAAAATCATCTTTAAAAACTGTGAACTGGCTTGTTATATGATGGATAGGAATGCGGGGAAGAAAGAAGATCCTTATTTCGATTCAATGATCGTTCGTAATACCAATGGTGTGTTCGAGCCTTTCATTAATAAATGGACAGGAAGAAGTGGAAGAATGGATTGGGCCAGAACAGGTCTCGACCCAAAAAAGAATTATGCAGACATCACTGATTATATTCTTTCAATGAAACAGTCAAAATTAGAGTGTGATTCTGTTCAGGTGCAGACAGAGTATTATGAAACCCCTTTGTATGGGACATTCAAAGATGTTTCTAAAGTCTACAATAGGGCTGGGGATAGGGTGTATCCTTCCTTCACTTCATTCTCAAAAGAAGTAGTTAGAAAAGATATTTTACCAGATGTCGATTACGTTGGTGGATTTGCTTTGGCAGGATCCGATTTTACAGGGGTAGGAAATGATAAGAAACCGGCCAGCTTAGTCTTCTATGAAAAAGGAGAGCCATTTATAAAGGCATCAGCATTATCGTTTAAGGTCAACAGCAAAGGTGTGAAGGCAGTTGATTGTAAAATTGTAATGTATCCAAATGATAAGGATTCTCTCTTTCATCCTGGATTAACAATGAATTACAAAATTGAAAATGAAGGGAAAGACAAATCAATGGAACTCATGAGAGATAGTAAAGGTTTAGCACAAGCTCCTTTCAAGGATTCTTATCACGGATTGGATATGTACGTGGATAGAATGATTTGGACTAAAGGAGATCCAAACTTGAACTTGACTTGGCACAGAAATTCACCAAGAAAATATGCATCTTTTGAATCTCAAAACTATTATTCAGAAAGAATTTACAATAAAATTCAAGGAATGAATGCTACCCATCCTTTAGTCGCCATTTGGGATTATGCCTATAAATATGATTTAGAAATTATTCCTGTAAATAAAATCTCTGGGGCAATGGGATTCACTAATAATCAAGCCATTCCAATCTTAGTTGATCTTGCCAATCAAGGTTTTATTACATACTCTTCATCAAGAAAGGAAATAACAATCCAACCAAAACTTAAAAAATACATTGATGCTCGATCTGGGAAAAGTGATTATGATCATATTGTATTCAACTGTAATTTACTAGAAATCCCTAATAAATCAGAGTTGACACCGGATGGCAGAAAGGACAAAGATGCTATTGCTTTCAATGTTCGGGCCGATACTATGAATAAGAGAAAGTTAAAAGTCCAGAATTTCGGATACCTTAATTTATCATCAATGGATCTTTCTCTCAATGAAGTTGATCCTATCCAAATTTCACCAACTCAGAAAACCGTTATTTTCCCTTCAAAAGGTGAATTGCTAGTTAAGAAAAACCTAGATTTTATATTTGAAGGCTCTGTCAGCTCAGGTAAATTAGAGGTTTATCTGAACGAAGGTTCATTTGATTACGAAAAATTTAGAATAAACCTGATGGATGTGGATGCCGCATTATTTCGAGTTCGTCCTATTTTTGGAGGTGAAGGGTTGATTCCAATGTATTCTCACTTTGAAGGACTAAAAGGTTACATAGCAGTTGATGATACAACGAATAGATCAGGAAGAAAAAAGAAAAGATTCCACAAATATCCTATTCTAAATGTAACGGATGATTCCTATGTCTTTTATGATCAGAGTTACATATATGAAGGCGTTTATGACAGCGCAGATTTTTACTTCAAATGTGATCCTTTTGTCTTTGATAGTTTGGATGATTTCCATGAAGAATCAATGGCTCTTGATGGTGAATTGAGGTCGGCCGGAATTTTCCCAACTTTCAGAGAGCAGTTAAAAATCCAAGAAGATTATTCCTTTGGATTTAAAACTCAAGCACCAGAATCCGGATTTGATTTTTACGGTGATTATGCTAAGTTTGACAATGAAATTAAATTGAGTAATGAAGGGTTAAGAGGAGCAGGTCAAATTGATTTTATGACCTCGACTTCTATTTCTGAGAACTTCATTTTCTTCCCTGATTCAACTATGGGTTTATCTAAGTACACTAACAGAGGGCAGCATAAGGATGAAGGGATGGAAGTACCAGATGTAGAAGGGAATGGAGTCATGGTGACATTCGTGCCTAAAGAGGAGATCTTAAAAGCAAGAGCTGTTAAGGAGCCTTTGAGGTTTTTCAACGGAGAAGCTGAGATGAAAGGAATTACCTATTTGACTAAGAAAGAAATGACTGGTAGAGGACTAATGTATTTCAAAGAAGCCGAACTCGGTTCTAGAAAATTTAACTACAGTCGTTGGGGAATTGACGCTGACACGGCTGATTTTAACCTGCTAGGAATAGGTACGCCTGAACCTGGTGTTGAAAATCCGCTTGATTTTAATTCTACTAATTTGAATGCACATGTTGATTTCGAAGAACGTAAGGGAGAGTTTAAGTCTAATGATGGTACGACTGTCGTAGAATTCCCGAAAAACCAGTATATCTGTTATATGGACATGTTTACTTGGTTCATGGATAGTGATGAAGTTGAACTTTCTAAATCCAGTGCTGATATTAATATTGATGCTGGAGGATTGGATCTAGCTGGTTCGAATTTCTTCTCCATTCACCCAGATCAGGATTCTTTAAATTTCAGAGCTCCAAAGGCAAAGTTTGTCATGAAAGAAAATGTTATTTATTGTGACAAGGTTGAGTATGTTGATGTGGCAGATGCCAGGATATCTCCTCCAGATCAAAAATTGACAATTCGTAAAAAAGCCAAAATGGACGAGATCGAAGGTGCTGTTATCATTGCCAACTCAGTAACTAAATATCATACAATTACTGATGCGCACGTCAGAATTGATGCTGCTAAAGTTTACCAAGCAAGTGGGAAGTATCCTTATATAGATAGTAAAGGAGAAGAGCAAATAATATTCTTCGCAGATATCCAACCAGATACTGTTTTCCAAACTAGAGCAAAAGGTATAATTGATGAAGACAAAAATTTCCATTTGAGTGATCGTTTTGATTTCTACGGAGGAGTTGAATTGGCGGCTTCAGAAGAATTCTTAACTTTTGATGGAGCGACAAGAATTAATCATGAATGCAATGAGTTCGCTAGAAATTGGTTGAAGTTTAGAACTGAAATTGACCCAAACAACATTCAGATTCCTGTATCTGATGAGATGCAAGATCTCGAAGGTAATCCTATTGCTGTTGGATTAGTAAGAAGAAATGCTGCCGACATGGATGACATTGAAGTCTATCCAGCATTTCTATCATCTTTAGATAGTATATCTGACTTCACCATGTTTACTGCTTCTGGTGTGCTGAATTACAATGATGACGCGAAAGAGTTTAGAATCGCTAGACCTGAAAAGTTAATAAACAGAGCTGAAAAAGGTAATTATATTTCGCTGCATATTGAAAGTTGCAGTATGGAAGGGGATGGTCAAATTGACATGGCTCTGAATTTACCAGACGTTGAGTTTAAACCCTATGGTGTTATCGGATACAATGCTCAAACTAAACAGACCACTATGAACCTTACAGGCGGTTTGGAGTTCTATATGGATAAAAAAGTCATTGATTTTGTTGCCGAAGATATTAAAGCGACCGAAGGATTAGGGGCTATTGATTTTGGAAGAACCACTCTTAAACAGGCCGTAACAGAACTGGTGTCTAAAGAAGAAGCTGAGAACATGGAGGAGCAATACACCATTGATGGTGCAGCATCCATTAAAAAACTTCCAAAAGAGATGGGGACAGCTCCTGTCTATTTCTCTAATATGAGATTGGAATGGAATGCAAGAGCTGGAGGATTTATTTCTAAGCCGATTACTGGAATTGTTTCAACTTTTGGTGAGCCATTATTCAAAGATTTTACCGTAAGATGGGGGGTGAGATATTTTGTTGAAGGAGGAAATATTGGAACCAAAATGGGGTATTTAATTGAGCTGCCAGGAACGGTTGACGGACCGCCGGGTAATTATTATTACTTTGGATTTGAGAGACGTAAGAATTCTACAGTGCTTCAAATAACGAGTTCAAATAAAGAATTGCAGAATTATATTCTCGAATTGAAAGATGATAAATTAAAACAGAAAAAATTATCATTTGAATTGAGAACCAAATCTGACAAAATGATCAATTTTAAAGGGTTATTCGGGGAGTAGTAATGAAAAACACAATCTTATTCTTACTCTTATTTATAGGGGCCAGTGGTTTAACTCAAGACTTCAAAAAGCAGCTTAAGCAAGCGGACAAACTTTTTAAATCTGAGCTGTACGTTGAGGCCCTTGATCAATATCAAAAATTATTGACTATAAAGCCACAGGACAGTGATTTGGCCTACAAATATGGAGCTTGTGTTGTTATGACTAATAGTAACAATGAGCAAGCATTGAAATATCTTCTTGTCGCTGAAAAAAAAGGGAAATCTGATAAAGAGATTGCTTTTTTCGTTGGTAAAGCCTACGAAAATCAAAAAGATTACAAAAATGCAATTACTTACTATGAGCGTTTTCAAACGGTTGCAGACAGAAGTCAACTAAAAAAATTAAAGGTGAGTAAATCGATAAAGTCTTGTAAAAAAATGCTCAAATAAATCTTTATTCAAAACCGATTTAGATTTACCCAAATAATCCGCAATTTGATAGGTTTTAGGCCTAGCTTTTTGCTATTTTGTATACGTTTATTAAGAAAAATGAACCTTTCTTGATTAGAACCGTACTAAACCTTAGTGTGGTGTACGTGCGCATGCCATCCTAGACTACTTGTGAGACTTACTGCTAAGTTCATATCTTTTATCATGCTGTTCATCTTGAGCAGTATTTCTGCTTTTGCACAAACTCCTCAAGAAATTAAGGAAAATGCAGATAAGATGTTTGATGAAGGATTATATGTGGAAGCTTATGATTTGTACAACTCGATTACTGGTACATTTAGCAGAGAGCATGATTGGAATTTTAAGTACGGAGCATGCGTGCTTTATGCTGAGCATGACAAGTCCAAAGCTATTGATCGATTAGTCTATTCTGCGAGTAATCCTAGCATTGACAAAAGAGCGTACTACTTCTTAGGAAGAGCTTATCACTTGAATTATCAATTCAAATCTGCAGAGAAATACTACAATAAATTTAAGAATGAGGCATCTTCAGGACAATTGAAGAAGTTTGATGTTGAGTCACAATTGAACGGTTGTAGATTCGGTAGAAAACTACTGAGTAACGTCACTGACATGATCGTTATGGAGAAAAGAGAGATTGGCGAAGACGCTTTCTATGACCTTTACGACATGTCTGAAATTGGAGGTAAAATTCTTGTTACTGATCGTTTTGGAACAAAATACGATAAGAAAGAAGGGCACCGTTCTGTTATCCATTTCCCCGCTAATTCACCAAATGTCTTCTACTCAAGTTATGGTGAGAATGGATCAACTGGCTTAGACATCTATCAGAAAAAGAAGTTGCCTGATGGTTCGTACTCCCTCCCACAAAAGGTGAGAGGGCAAGTGAATTCAGATAAAGATGACGCTTATGCCTATATGCATCCAAACGGAAAATACCTCTACTTCTGCTCTAAGGGGCACAATTCTATGGGTGGATATGATGTCTTTAGATCTGAATATGATGAGAAAAAAGATGCCTTTGGTCCTCCCGAAAATTTAGATTTTGCAATATCTTCTCCTGATGACGACATCATGTATGTGGTTGATAAGGATGATAAGATTGCATATTTTGCTTCAGCCAGAGAAAGTAAAGACAGTAAGCTCTTTGTGTATAGTGTACGAGTTGAGCGACTTCAAATGCAAATTGCTGCAATCAAAGGAAAGTTTGTGAACACTGTTGTGCCTGGAAACAAAGAGGTCACAATTGAAATTGAAGACTTTTCATCTGGAACCCAAATTGGAACTTACAATTCTAAAACCACTAATGGTGACTACTTCATCACTTTTCCAAAAGGAGGCAAGTACAAGTATTTCGTGACTATTAAAGGATCTGATGTGACGCACTATGCTGTTGTAGATGTCCCTCTTCTTAAAGAACTCAGACCCCTAAAGCAACAAATTTCTTTGATGAGGGATGAAAGCGGTGAAAAGTATGTCAAAATTGAGAACAAGTTTGATGAACAGTTTGATGATCCAATTACCGTGATGGCAGAAATCTATCAAGAGCTCTCTAAACTTCAGGTGAATATTGACGAATTCGATTTAGACTCTCTAGATGATATGAGGGCAACTGACTTGATATTTGTAGAGAACGGTCTTAATCAATTCTCAACGCAAGATGATGTTGAACAAACTGTTAAGGACAAAATTGAAGATCTAGAAATGGATTTGAAAGAGGATGAAGACAATGCGAACATAGCATTCAACTTAGCCAATGATAAAAGTGATGAAGCCAACGAAAAGATGATTGAGCTTAATAAAGTTTTAGATGAAGCAAATAATTCAGATGACCCAAAACTAAAGAATGAACTATTCGAAAAGGCACTTGATTTAAAGAATGATGTTGAAAAATTGAATGATGATGCCAAAAAACTCATTGAACTAGGAACCGATCTTACGTTGTCTGCTAAAAATAAAAAGCTAGATGTAAATGATGGGAATGAAGTCCTAGAGAAAATCAAAGTAGTTTCTGACGGCGACAAAAAAGCCCTAGCCAGAGAGGTAGAAAATAACACAGACTTTTTCACTGAACATGTGAAAGATAGAACTCCTAAACCAGATCTTTTAGAAGAAATAATATCTGCGGGTAACAACAATACCAAAGCTGCAAACAAACTTAATGTCGAAATAATTGAATTACAAGAGGATAAAAAGACAATAATAAAGAACAAGAAAATTCTGGAAGACAAATTGGCTAACACCAAGAAGAAAAAGGATCAAGAAGTGATTGAAGGTCAGTTATTAGAGGTGGAGTCTCAGTTGAGTGATATAGAAGGTGATATCGCAGCCAAACAAAAAACTTATGATGTAATCATTGCTGGTGACTCAAAGGATAAACCGAATCTAATTGGAGTTGCAAATGAAGTTGGAGACGATAAATATGATGGGTCTCCTTATGCAAATGAATTAACTGACGAAGAGAAGACACAAATTAGAACGAAGGTTAACGAGAACGACTTGAGCAAGAATTTGGATGAGGCAAACAAGACATTAATCGCTAATGGGGCCGGTAATAAAGTGAACTTGTTCGCTTCAGATAAGAAGCGTGACAACTACACTATTGAGCAGTGGAAAGAAGAAATTGATAGAGAAATTAGAGATCTAAGAGATGACTTGAATACGGCTTCTGTTGATAGAAAAGAGAGGATTCTCGAAGAAATTAAAGAATTTGAAGATTTAAAAGATCAAAAAGAAAAGGATTTCGGAACAGAAGTATTCAATCCTGAAGACATAGTTGCAGAAGTAGATAAAGACGAAATAATTCCTGATTTCCAAAAGAAGAAAGATGACATTAATGAGATGACAGACGAAGAGGATAAGACCATGGCAAACCTGAAACTGAATCAAGAATTCAAAGATGAGATTCTAGACGAAAAGAAAAAGTTAAATGATCTTGCTGTTAAATATCCTGATAATGATGACATCAAAAAGAGAAGAGAAAATTTAGAAGAAATTGAAGACGAAGTTGATGAAGAGATTCGAAATGATGAAAATTGGATAGCAGCGAATACCAATGGAATAAAAGATCCTGAAGACATAGTGGCGGAACTTGACAATGATTATCAAGATAAGGTAAATGAAATTTACAAAATTGAAGATGATGGACAGCGCAAAGCCGCAATGGAAAAACTCAACGGAGAAATTGTTGAGACGGCTAACGAGAGAATCCAAGACTTAACGGCTATTATTGAAAGTGACCCCGATAATGACGGCGCTAAGAAGGAGCTTGAAGAATTGATAGAATTTAAGGATGACTTAGAAGCGAACCTAGACAAACCACTTGTCGATCCTGTTGTTATAGATCCAAACAACATCTCTATTAAAGTTGAAGAGGAACAGTTGATTGAAGATTACGCAAATAAATTGAATGAAATAAATGAAATTGAAGACAACTTTGAAAAACGTAAAAATCAAAATGAGCTTTACGAAGAGCTTCAGAACGAGACAAGAAATGAAATTAAGCAATTAACTCAATTGGTTGATGATAACCCTGGCAACAAAGATATTACGAAGAGACTCACCAATCTTAAAAAGCTAGATGATGATCTGAACGGTAAGATTCTTGAAAATGAAGAGTGGCTAGAAGATAATCCAAGAACTGCAACTACCTCTGAGTTGGCTGAAGTCAAAGACATTAATCCAAACTATGAAAATAGAATGGAAGAAATTAATGAGATTCCAGATGATAAAGATAAGGTGAAGGCTATTGAAGAGTTGAATGATGAAACTGTTGAAGCTATCGATAATAGAATGAATATTATTGATCAAGAACTGAAAGATGACCCTAACAATCCAAACTATAGAGAGCTTGAAGATGAGAAAGCTAAACTCAATAACCTAAAAACGCAAATCCAATATAATCCTAAAGATCCTATCATAAAAGGAGAAGAGATTACGGTTGAAATTGAGACTTCTCCTTCTGTTGATGACATTCTGCCAAACTATCAATCTCAAATGGCCGCTATCAATGAGAGTGGTGATGAAGAATTAGACAAAGAACAAGGTAAAATTGATTTGAATAATAAACTGGTTTTAAAAATTGATCAGGAGTTAAACCGATTAGACAAACTGAAGCAAGATAAACCAGGTTTAGCTGATGACATTGAGAAAAGAGAGAATGCATTAAGAAGCATTAAAGGAATTAAAGGAGGTGATATTGTGGCTAGTCAAAAGATTGTTGACGACTTGGCAGGAGTGGTGGAAGCTTTAAATCCTGATGACTACAAATTGGATGAAGATATTTCAGTTGAGGATATCTACCCAGAGTATGATACTGAATTGGCCGACATAGATAATTCTTCAGATACTGAATTGGATATGGAAAAATCTAAAATCAATTTGAATAACAGATTGATTAACAAGATTGATAAGCAACTTAAAGAATTGAATGAATTGAAAGCTTCGAATCCTGAACTTTCTGATAAGATTGACAAGAGAATTGAAGATCTGGGTGGAATGAAGGATGCGACAACGGAGAAGATTTCAGTGAGTCAAAAAATTGTTAATGATCTAGGAGGAGTAGTGGATGCTGTTGAAATAAATGAAATCGTGACAATTAATGATATTGATCCTGGGTATGAAACGGATATGGCAGCTATTAACGATTCATTTGGAACTGAACTCGAAAAGGAAGAAGATAAAGTCACGCTAAACAAAAGATTCATTTCAAGAATAGATGAAGAAATTGACAGGCTAAACGACCTCAAAGGGGAGCGTCCTGATTTAGGTTCTAAAATTGATAATAGAATTTCAGGACTTGAGAATATGAAAACTCAGAAAGGTCAAGAATTGGCTGATGGTGAAAACAGAGTTAAGGAATTGAATGAACTAGCAGGTGGTAATGATACCATAACCACTCCGGAAATTAATCCGGCTGATGTTGATGAAACAGCAACAATTGAACAAGTCATTCCAAATTATGCTGACGAACTAGATAATATTGATTTAGCTCTCCAAGATGACATCACAAAAGAAGAGAATAAGATTGCGTTAAACAAAAAACTGATTAATAAAATTGATAAGGAGATAAGTGACTTAAGGCAGCTGAAAGAATCAAAGCCTGAAGTTTCTGACAAAGTTGATAATCGAATTGAAAGTTTGAATCAGATCAAATCAGAAACGAAAGATAAGGTTGCTGTCTCACAAGCAATTGTGGATAAAGCAACTGGAGACAGACCAGAAATTACCATTGCAAGTTTAATGCTTAGCTACGAGCCTGACATGGTCGAGATTAAAGGGTCTGCGGCGATAACAGAGAAGGACAAGTTAGAAGGCGAGAATGCATTAAACAAGTCTTTAATCGCTGCGATTGACAATAAAATTGACGAATTACAAGAAGAGTTAGAAGATAACCCTGTTCAAGGTGATGCGATTTCTACAGAGATTGAAAAATTAGAAGAGCTGAAAGAATCTAAGAGAAATGAGATTGCAAATAACAATGACATGTTAGCTAGAATGGGCGGAACTTCAGATACAGCAAACAATAAGACTCCTGTTGATGAGTTAGCTCCTGAAGATTTTAATACTGAAGCAGGTCAAGAGTTCATGGAGGATAATCAGGAGGAATTAAATGAAATCAAAGAGCTTAAAGGGGAGATTGCTGGCTTAGAAGAAGATTTATCGAATGCCCCAGACGATAAGACGAAAGCAAAAATTGAAGCTCAAATAAATAAGAGAAAGTTAAAGCTTGCTAAAGTCGAGAATCAAGTATTGGATGGCCTTGGAGATGTTAATCAAGCCGAGTACAAAAATGAAAAAGATGAATCTGAGATAGATGCTAAAACGGCAACTGCCAACAATCCTGAAGATCCCGATATCATTGATGCGAATCAAAAACTGGATGATGCCGCCAACTTAATTAGTGAAGCTCAAGATTTAAGAGGCCAAGCTGCTGGGGAAAAAGATCCGGTTGTTAAGAACGATCTCTTAACTCAAGCTAACGACAAAGAACAAGAGGCTAAAAACAAAACACAACAGTCAACTAGAATATTCAAAACGGCTAGAGTGATTGACAATTTCACAAAAGATCAAGCAGAGGTGATTATTGAGGTTCCTGAAAATCCTGAGGATAGAAAATCTACTGTCTTAAATAAGCAAGCTGACAACTTAGATATTGAAGCAAACGAGTATAAAGATAGAGGAGCTTTCTTAAGAGATAGTGCGAGTACTGTTAAGAAAAAGTATAAGGCAGCGGTTCTTGTAGATGCTGATGCCGCTGATAAAAAGGTAGAAAATTTGAGAACTGAGGCTGCAAAAATTAGAGAGAAAGCAAAAGACGTTGAAACACAAGAAGATGAAATTTTAGCAGTGAAGATGGATGACTCAGATAATAACCCAGATGAAGAGACAATCCAAGATATCGCAACTAATAATGATTACAAAGATTTCGTAGATGCTAACAACTCTGCTGAAGACAACATTGATAAGGCAAATGAAGTTGAAGAGCAAATTCAGAATATCAAAACCCAACAGAAGAGAAAAATCAAGGCTGCTGTTGTAAGTTATACTGATGGTGGATCTTTAGAAAGTGCAATCGCATCAGATGAAGACATTCAGTCTGATCAAGAAAAAATTGATTCATTAAGGGCTCTTCAAAGAAACTTTAAAGACAAAGCGTTAAGAGACAAGGCTGAAGCGAATAACATTCTTGATAAAAATTCTGATATTAAAGATGACATGATCGCAATGTCTAATAACAATGTGAATCCACGTGATAAAGTAATTCCTCAACCTCAAGATTCTTTGTCTGCCGATTTCGAAGCACCTCTTGAATTAATAACTGATATTTTCAGAACTACAGATAACTCAATTTATGATGACAACAAGCAAATCCCAATGGATCAAAAAACAAATGGACTTGTTTATAAAGTACAGGTAGGAGCATTTAGAAAAGCGCTTCCTGCAAATCACTATAAAGATTTCGCGCCAGTTTCAGGTCAAAAATTAGGAAATGGAATAACTCGTTATATGGCTGGGTACTTTACGAAAGAGACTTCAGCAAACAGTGCGAGAGGCGATATAAGAGGTGCTGGATATGGTGACGCATTCGTAGTGGCTTATTGTAACGGTGAGAAAATCTCAATTTCTGAAGCAAGAAAAATTGAAAGAGGAGAAATTGAATGCGTGGGAACTATCAAGCCAGAAACTTTCACGAACAACGGAACTGACAATGGAGCTGACAACGGAACAAACAATGGAACAAACAACGGAACTGACAACGGAACAAACAATGGAACAAACAACGGAACTGACAACGGAACAAACAATGGAACGAACAACGGAACTAACAACGGAACTGACAACGGAACGAACAATGGAACTGACAACGGAACGAACAATGGAACCAACAACGGAAATGCGAACGGTACGAACGGCGGTGGTACTGTAGTGAAACCGAATAATGCATCTGAAGAAGAGTTAGTGTCATACTACACAAACTTCCCTACGGCTGCAGAGGCGACCCAAGTAGAGATTGTTAAAGGCTTATTCTATACAGTTCAAATTGGCGTTTACACTAAGCCTGTGAAGCCAGAAGTATTATTCAATATCCAACCATTGAATAGTCAAAAAATGGATAATGGAAACATCCGATACTCCACTGGTAAGTACACTGCGCTTGAAAGTGCGAACGTTAGAAAAGCTGAAGTTGTTGGAACTGGAGTTGCTGATGCATTTGTTACGGCATACTTTGATGGTGAAAGAATCACAATTTCCGAAGCATTCAATATCCTTTCTCAGCAAGGGCCAGATGCCTTTTATGATTCACCTGCTAACAAGGACGCGAACTTCGCTGGCGAAAATGATCAAGTGGTTACACCTGTTGATACCTTAGGAGTAACTCCTCCTGATACAAATGATGATGGCAGCGGATTACTAGCAGATCAAAACGAAACTGATTTAGGACCTCCGTACAGAGTTAACCTGGGTTACTTTGAAGGAGAAGTTCCGGTGAGTTTCACAGATTTATTATTAAATAATCAGAATGAAGGAATTTTATCTGTTTCTGATATCAAAGACAACGTTCTTTATTTCGTAGGTACTTATGAGTCTAAAGAAGAAGCCGATTCTAAAATGTCTGAATTAGCAAGCAAAGGCTTTAGTAATCCTGAAATTGTCTCATTGAAAAAAGATGAAAACATTATTGATGATGTTGTTTACCATCCTGAAGGCGTTCACTTCAAGATTTTAATGGGAGCCTATGATGATGAGATTCCAGGTGAATACGCGACTGTCATCTTACAGACAGAAGATTTATTAGAGACAGAACAAAACATTGAAGGAACTACTTATTTGACATCAACTAAAATTGATAATTTTGATGAGATTCAAGATAGATTGACTGAATTTTCTGAGCTTGGATTTGAAAAGATGCAAATTGTTGCTTATTATCAATATGATGCGATTCCATTAATGCAAGCTGAAAAAATAGTGAATGGAGAACCAATTGGAAAACTGACTATTTATGAGAACCCTGAAGGCGTTGATGCTGATCCGTACTTATACAACAAAGAAGCTGTTTACTTTAGAGTGGATGTAGGAAGGTTCTTAGCAGAGGTTCCTGGAGATTTTACTGAACTTTTATTCAACAATGCAGACGAGAACATTAACAAAGAAGAAACACCAGACAACGAGGTGCTGTTCTTTACAGAGAACACTTATTCTTATGATGAAGTGCTTGAAATAAAGGAGAGGTTAATTTCTAAAGGATTTGTGAATGCTGAGGTTTCAGCTTTCCATAAGTATGATCAAATAAGTACAGATAAGGCATTGTTAATTTTAGGAATTGAGTAAATTTATTCAAATGGAGGAGACAGAAGTATTAGAACAAGTTCAAGCCGAGCAGAAAACTAAGGTTGAAAGTAACAGAAGTTTAGTTGTTTATAATGATGATGTCAATAGTTTTGATCACGTCATTAATTCTCTTGTTAAAGTATGTGAGCATGAATTAGTGCAGGCGGAACAATGTACTTGGATTGTTCATTACAACGGGAAGTGTGCTGTGAAATCAGGTGAGTTCAAGAAACTACGACCGCTGCGACAAGCTTTGAATGAAAGAGGTTTGACAGCAAAAATCCATTAGTAAATCCACCTTTTTTTGATGGACTTTGTGACTTGAAACTGATATTATGAAACTTTTAAATCTCTTTGCCATCCTCTTATTTTTAAGTTTTATTTTTCAATCATGCGGAAAAATTGACGCTTCTGAAGGAGAGATTTCTTCTGAGATATTTGAAGTACCAGACTTTAATAAAATTGAAATTGAGACTGCAGGTGTTTTAAATTATACCCAAAGTGCAGAAAGAAATGTTGAGGTATCTACCAATGCTAAGATTTTGGACCTGCTAGATATTAAAGTTGAGGATAATACGCTCAAGATTTCAATGACTAAAAACAAACTGATTACTAACGAAGAGAGTTTGGTGTTTACTGTCTCTGATGATGATGTGTATTCAATTTCAACTTCAGGTTCTGCAATCGTTAATGCCAATTTTGATGAAGGCCATTCTTTTGAAATGATTGAGCTTATTTCTTCTGGTTCAGGCAATATTGAACAAGATGCAATCAATGCTTCGCATGCCAATATTTCAACTTCAGGATCAGGCAATATCAATGTGCAAACGGTCAACTTATTGAATAATATGACGGTTATTCAAAGCGGTTCTGGTAATGTGGATATTGCTGGGAGTGCTGATCAATTCAATTTGACTATTTCAGGTTCTGGGAGTTTTTCACATCATGATTTCATTTCTCAAAAAGTGGTAGCAAAGTTAAGTGGGTCTGGAAATGCAAATGTTTCAGTGAGTTATGATCTCAACGCCAGTTTAAGTGGTTCAGGAAATCTAACTTTCAAAGGAAATCCCATCTTGAAGGCTACTTCTAACTCGGGCTCGGGTCAAGTTATTGACGGAAATTAAAGTTCACATTCGTTTGACATCTTAAGTATTATTGATATTCTGGCATTATCCAGCTTATGTAGATAATTCATTAAGTTTTCTTACCTTACTGAAAACAAAAACCTTACTATGAAAAATATCTTTAGAAAAGCATTTTTGATTTGCAGTTTAGTTCTTATGGGAACTATCGCTAATGCAGAAATGAACAAAGCAGATGTGCAAGCAGCTTGTGCATCTATTTCATCAAAATCGCATTCTCACTTCAATATCGTGAATAACAATAATGTAGATAAGTTTCTAATGGCCGTAGACTTTAGCCTTGAGTTTAAAGACCATGTATTAGTAATCCATAATGGATTAAATGAAATTCATATTTCTTACTTGGCAATTAAGTATGTTTCTGTTGGAAAACCAGACAAGGCACATGCTGAGATAAAAGGTCAGTGGTACATAATGATTTAGAACCTATAATTGAATTTGAAAGCCGCTCAAACAATTGAGCGGCTTTTCTTGCTCAATTAAACGAACAGTCCCAACGCAAAAACTATCTTTATATAAAAACAACTAATGGCAAACATCACACTCAAAGGAAACCCGATTCAAACTTCAGGAGAATTACCACAAATAGGTTCTTCAATTAACGATTTTAAATTGTCAGCGTCAGATTTATCAGTAAAGACCTTAGCTGACTTTAAAGGGAAAAAGCTAGTCTTAAATATTTTTCCAAGTATTGATACCGGTACTTGCGCAGCCTCAGTAAGAAATTTTAATAAGACTGCATCAGGCCTTGATGACACCTTAGTTCTATGCATTTCAAGAGACCTTCCGTTTGCTCAAAATAGGTTTTGTGGCGCAGAGGGTATTGAAAATGTAGTAATGTTATCAGATTTTAATACCGGGCAATTCGGAAAAGATTATGGTTTAGAGATTTTAAATGGCCCACTAGCAGGTGTGCATTCAAGATGTATTATAACCACAGATGAATCAGGTAAAATTCTTTATACTGAACAAGTTCAGGAAACCGTTGATGAGCCTAACTATGATTTGGCTTTGAAGAGTTTTGGCTAGTAATACGAGAGATTACCCAACTTCCGTTCCAATTTTTTCCTTAATTAATTCTAAGATGTCTTCTGGAAAACCTAGCTTCTTGGCATCTGCATAAGCCTGTTGAGGAGAAGTTAAGGTAACAGCCCCGTGATTCAGTAAATATCTAAGTAATTCGCGGTCGTAGTTTTTTCGTATTCCAAACCCAAGCCAGTATTCGTATCCGTTCCTATTCCTTCCATCTCCATACTTATCACAGGGCTTATTAAGGTCTAAACCGTGAGCCAAGAATGCATCTAAAAAGAAAGGATCAAACGGGTCCCATCTGTCATACACATCATCAGGGTCAATATGTTGAGGGTCTCCACCAAGTTCAAGGATCGTCATTATATCTTGTCGCCATTCCTTCTTCCGTTTCCTATGTTCAGGGCCCCACATAAAACGTGCGGCCAGATCAAAAGTTTCAGGGTCTGCGCCTCGTTCAACAAAGTATGGCAGTCTATAAGTTTCCCACTCTACCAAGGCTAGATTCATATGTTTTGCACTTGCTCCAAAATGAAAAAGTGTGTCAGTCAATCGTTTCATTTGATCAATTTTCCATTGCCAATCTGGTTCGTCTTCCCAAATATGACTATTTCTAATCTCTTGCACGTAATCAAAACAGCTTACACTATCTTTTCCCATTGCACTAGGGTCAGCTCCAGCCTCTAGTAGTATAATTAATGCTTCCTCAAAATTTTCACCGTATTCATAGAGCACTGATTGTAAAGATGTCAAGCCAATTTCATGCTCACTTGTAGAGCCGAAGAGGGCATTCAATATTCCACCTTCTCTCCCAATTCCGCTGGAAGTTGAATACTCATAAGGAACAGGGTAATCTAAATCGGTATCTAGCTCTAAAAACCAATTCACGCTATCTAAGTCAATTGTATCGGCTAGAAGTACGTGGTGCAATTCAATTGCGTTGTAAATCCCCGTACTGTCAATAGGTTCGATAATTTCTTCCTCCACTAATAATTTCGGTTCACTTGAATTGCTCATGCAGGAAAGCAAGTTTATTGAAATTAGAAAAATGAGGAATTGACGCATAGGATAAATATAAAACATAATCTCTTAATGCTTAGATTGATTATTCTTTCATCATCAAACACTGCATTTCAAAATGATATTAAACGAAGAAACTCTAACTTTGAAGCCATGAAATCATTACTTGCCATAACACTTGTTTGGATAGGAGCCGTTCTAGCAATAAGTTTTTTTGAAACTCCTATGAAATTCACTCCTGAAGTAATCACG
>JBLFXO010000027.1:0-19431 GCA_047609865.1 Arenicella sp. | reverse complement strand
GCCGAGTTTCCCTTCTCGAGTCTCCAGTTACGAAAAATCACTAGCCTCGGTATCGAAAAACGAAACACGATAAGCCCAGCGAAGCTAGGGCGCACGAAAAACGAAAAACATTTGTCATCTTGAACCTCATTTGTCACCTCGTCCCTCCATCATCCGCTTCACATACTTCCCAATTATATCAAACTCCAAATTTACTTTGGTTCCAACTTGAAAAGTGTGAAAGTTCGTATGCTCAACAGTGTAAGGAATGATATGCACTGAGAATAATTTATGTTCAGATTGTACTACCGTTAAACTAACACCGTTGATGGTAATTGATCCTTTTGGAACCGTGACATCATCATGTTCATACTTAAAAACATATTCAGTACTTCCGTCCAAATCAATGATTTCAGAGCATTCGCCGGTAGCGTCTACATGTCCTTGAACAATGTGGCCATCAAGTCTACCGCCCATTTGCATGCAGCGTTCAACGTTAACAACATCACCAACTCTTAAATGACCTAGATTCGTCTTTTTTAAAGTTTCATCAATGGCCGTCAATGTATAATTGTCACCATCAATCTTTACAACAGTTAAGCAGCAACCATTATGCGCAACGCTTTGATCAATTTTTAATTCTTTGGTAAATGGTCCCGAAAAAGTAAAGTGGACATTTGAATTCTCTTCTTCAATTTTTTTAACCTTAGCTAAGGCTTCTATTATTCCTGTGAACATTAGTTTAGTGCGAATTGATGATTGTAATATTGCCATGGAAAGATCTCGGAATCAAACCAGATAATTTGATCTCATTTACCGTGACGGTATAAAAGTAAACTCCGTCATTGCATTTCTTTCCTTCTAAGTTGAATCCATCCCAATTGATGTCAGGGTTTGTAGTTTCGAAAACTACATCTCCCCAACGACTGAATATTTTCAAATCAATACTTTCTACAAATTTATATGGTAATAGTGGGTGATATAAATCGTTGGCTCCTGAACCATCTGGAGTGAATATGTTTGGTAATTCATAATAGCCAGCACAATTATCAATGCAGGCAATATTAGAAGGTTCTGATTCATTATCATATCCAATTGAATCAATTGCCGTCACATAATAACATCCCGCAATACTTCCTCTTTCGGCGTGGGTGAATGAAGTGTCTAAATCAGAACTAAAAGAAGTTAAAAACTCAAGTGAATCAGTTTCAAATGCTGCGAAATATAGATTGTAGCGCGTCACATCATCAGCACAACTATTGTTTGGATTAGTCCAAGACAAATAGGTTTCTTCTAGAGTGCAATCACCGTCTATACTAAGGATAGGAGAGCAAGGTGGAGTCAAATCATCTGGGGTTCCACAAACTTCTTGAGACCAATTTTCAATAGGATTTACAATCCCGGTGGATGAGTAGGAACCTATGGATTTGATCTTATAACAGTAAGTTGCTCCATTTACTAAGCCAGTGTCAGTGTATCCAATCTCTAGGGATGTCCCTATCAAATTAAAAACCGTACTCCCAGGCGAAGTTTCTCGGTAGATTTCATATGAGTTATTGTTCCACGGAACGTATTCTTCCCAATTGATGAAGAGTTCGTTATCATTAGGAGTTAGGTTAATAAATATGGATGTCGCATTTAATGAACTACCAATCAAATTATTGTCATTGTACAACTCAACTCTATACGTGTATGGATTGTTTTCTGTGTCAAGTCCAGTGTCTTCAAATGTCGTATCCTGATTAATAATGGATACTTGTGGAGAGGAAGTATAAACGAGCACCTCAGTTCCTCCACCCAATCCTGCTTGGCGATACAATTGATAATGATAAGGGCCAGGATAAAGTGTCGTATTTAATTCTTTTGGATAAGACCATTTAATCGTATCCCTTCCGTTCGTTGGATTTGTTGTTATTATGGAAACATGTGTTAATACTGGAATCTCAAAATTTAAGCTAGCACAAGCTACATTTGATATACAGCTTTCAACACCATTATCAAGGACAGCTGTCACAATGTAACAGTATTCATTCCCTACAATCAGACCACTTTGGTCTGTATAAGAATTCGTAGTTGAAGTGCCTATCAATTCATATCCGATACCTAAGGCTGCTCCTTGAGAACAGCATCCATCCTCCAAATCAACTGAATCAACACTTCGGTAAATATTGTAATAATCTAGGTTTCCGCAAACTGATGCATCCCAATTCAGGCTCATGCTATTTGCATTGGCAATGACAGTTAAATTATTAATTGGTGGTATGTCTACCTTAATCCTAAAAGTAGATAAATCTTCAAGGGGAACAGCCGGATCATTGTCAACTGCATGAATAATGATCGTATAGTAATTTGAAGAAACGTCCTCACATTGAGGAGCCCATAAAAAGTGACCAACGGCAGTGTCAGCGGCAGATGAATCTAAAAAGATAGCGGTATTATTTCCAATGTTAAATACTGCTCCGGTAGCAGTTACAGTGACTACATCACCAATGTTTGGATCCGTTGCAATAAAAGGGATATCGATAATCTCTCCTGCAAAAACACAGGTGTCGGCAACATCAACAATAAGAGGTGGGTCGTTATTGCAAGCTTTAACTGTCACTTGCATATCCTGAATAACAGAACCAACGTAAAAACCATCTCGCCATTCGGTAATTTTTATAGCTAAATTATATTCCCCTTGAAACTGTGGCACATCCCAACATAAAGTTCCCGAGATTGGATCAATTGTCATTGTTCCACCTCCTACAGCATCAGGATATTCATAAATCTCTGGAATCGACATCAGTAAACAATTTTCCCCACGACATGGAACCAAAGAGTAGCTTAAACTATCTCCGTCTGGATCATATGCTGATAAATTGTAACAATACAGTTTGTTTTGACAAGCATATTCAGGGCATGGGCAATCTTCAATTACAATTGAGTTATTTGGCGAACCAATGAAAGGAGAGATAACACATTCGGTTTGAATACAGAATACTTTATCTACAGAATTGGTGATATTCAAAACACCTGAGTTCCTATTCGGGTCTTCAACGCTTACAACATAAGTAGCAGGACCAGTAAAAGTGTGTTGCGCTATATAAGTGTTTTTTTGAACGTCATCCTGCAAAAACTGAATTGGGGTAATTCTTTGAACTGTGTCTAAAGTTCCGTCTCCCCAAAGTATTTCAAGCTCTGGACGGTCGGCATCACTAGATGTTTTAGTACAAGTTGTTACCGTGAATTCGTAGGTATAACCTGAGATATGTCTAAAAGTGATGGATCCAGATCTATTATGTGTCGCGGCAGCACTAGTGCTAACTAAAAGTGCGATAATTAGATATGTGAATTTCTTTAAGGACATTTAATAGATAGGAGTGACTAACAAAGTTACGAAATTGAATCGTGGCTTACTAGTGATGTAACGCAAAAAGGCTGACTTTAGTTGAATTTGAGCACAGATTCATTCGTAATGTCATCCAAAAAAAAGACTAACTTTAAACTCAAAATTTTACGATATGGCAATTTACTCTAAAGTTCAGGCAAGAAAAAAATCGAAGAATGTAATCTTACTTGTAAAGTCAGATAGTGAGTTATCTACATTGAAATTACCCAAAAAGAATTCAGAAATTGTGTCTAAAGCTCTTTCAAAAGGAGGTTCTTATACGCAGTTGAATTTTGGAGAATACTTGGGTGTATTTAAAATAGGTAAATTGAAAAATGGTTTAGATAAAGAAGCCATTAGAAAATTTGCGGCAACTGTCTTCGGAGAAGTTTCTCATAAGCTAGAAGACCTGCAAGTTGAAGGTTCATCTGCAGAAGCGGTTGGCCTTTTCCTAGAAGGACTTGGTCTAACGTCATATAAATTTGATAAGTACTTAACAGATAAAAAGAAGGCAACATTAACCAATGTTTTCACTACAAATAAGAAAGTAAAGATTGATGCCATCAATACTGTGATTGACGCAACTTGTTGGGCAAGAGATTTGGTCAATGAGCCAGTATCTTTCTTAACGGCTGAGCAGTTGAGTAAAGAAATAGTGAAGAAATTTAAAGACACAGATGCTAAGGTGGAAGTGTTTGAAAAGGCAAAAATAAAGGCACTAAAAATGGGAGGTCTCTTAGCCGTTAATAAAGGTTCAATTGATCCACCAACATTCACAATGATTGAGTGGAAGCCGAAAAATGCTAAAAATAAAAAGCCAATCATCCTTGTAGGTAAAGGTATAGTTTATGATACAGGAGGATTAAGCTTGAAACCAACGGCAAATTCAATGGACTTTATGAAAAGTGATATGGGTGGGGCGGCATGTATGGTTGGTGCGGCTTATGCGGCGGTTAAAATGAAAACACCTCTTCATATTATTACATTAATCCCTTCAACTGATAACAGACCTGGAGGAAAAGCATACGCACCTGGAGATGTAATTACAATGTTCAACAAAATGACCGTTGAAGTATTGAATACAGATGCTGAAGGAAGAATGGTGCTTGCTGATGCTTTATCATACGGAGATAAGTTTAATCCAGAATTAGTTTTAGATGCGGCGACCTTAACAGGAGCGGCAGTAAGATCAATTGGAACATTTGCTTCATGTGTTATGGGTAATGCCAAACAAGCAGATTTAGACCAGGTAATCGCTGCAGGTGACTCAACATACGACAGAGTTGTTCAACTTCCTTTTTGGGATGATTATAAAACTGAATTATTGTCACCAATCGCAGATTTAAAAAACTTGGGTGGACCTTTTGCTGGAATGATTACAGCGGGTAAATTTTTAGAACATTTCACTAAATCACCATATATTCATATTGATATTGCAGGTCCCGCATATACTCATTCAAATGTGAGCTATCACGGAAGAGGTGGGACTGGAGCTGGAGTAAGATTAGTAACTGAATTCTTAAAGAACAGAGCAAAATAATGGTAAACCAAATAAAAGTAGGAATCACTGTAGGTGATATAAATGGAGTAGGACTTGAGGTAATTATCAAGGCGCTAGCAGATGCTAATGTTTATTCTAATTCAATTCCGATTATTTATGGATCATCAAAATCCATCTCATTTCATAAAAAAGCAGCTGAGCAGGATGAGTTTAATTATCTGGCTGTAAAGGATGCTTCTGAAGCGAAGCCAAAGAAGGTCAACGTGATTAACTGTTGGACAGAAGAAGTGAGCATCATTTTAGGAGAAAAGAATGCTAATGGTGGAAAATACGCTTTGATTTCATTAGATGCGGCCATGGCAGACTTAAAAGCGGGGAATATTGATGTTTTGGTGACTGCTCCTATTAATAAGGATTGTGTGAAAGAGGCGGGATTTAAATTTGCTGGTCACACAGAATATTTAGCAGATGCTACTGAAGCAAAAGAGGTATTAATGTTTATGGTTGCAGGCGACTTAAGAGTTGGTGTCGTGACAGGACATGTTCCCTTGAAGGATGTGGCAGCTTTGATTACTCCTCAGGCAGTTGAAACAAAGTTGAGAATGATGTTGAATTCATTAAAACAAGATTTTTTGATTCAAAAACCAAGAATTGCGGTTTTAGGATTAAATCCGCATGCTGGTGATAGAGGGACAATTGGTTCAGAAGAAATGGATATTATCAATCCTGTGATTACGAAATTGAGAGATGAAGGTGAATTGATTTACGGATCTTATTCTGCAGATGGATTTTTTGGGTCATCAAATGTAAAAATATTTGATGGTATTTTATCAATGTATCATGACCAAGGTTTGACTGGATTCAAATCCATATCATTTGATGAAGGAGTTAACTATACTGCAGGCCTATCTATTGTGAGAACCTCACCAGACCATGGGACAGCATATGATATCGCAGGAAAAAACAAGGCCTCTGAAAGATCTTTTAGAAACGCCTATTATTTAGCTTGCGACATTTATAATAGAAGACTACAGTACGCGGAATTACATAAGAATCCGTTAGAAAAACAAACTACTAACAAATAGCATTGTAGAATAAAATTTTATTCCTACCTTTGCCGTCCTATTTTGAAGGGATGAACAAGAGTGAATACATTATAAGGTTCTCAGGACTTAAGGAAGGTGTTTACAATTACGACTTTGAAGTGGGAGATACGTTCTTTGAGCAGCTTGATTATTCTGAAATTAATAAAGCTCAATTAAAAGTAAAGGCAGTCTTTGAGAAAAAGGAGACAATGTTGATGCTACATGTTGAGTTAGAAGGAGAGGTTGAATTGATGTGCGATAGATGCACGGATGATTTCAAGCTTTCAATTTCAGGTGAAGAGGAGTTGATTTACAAATTCGGAGATGAAGAATCAGATGACGAAAAGATTGTCTGTATTCCTCACAACGAAATTGAAATTGATGTTTCTCAAGCAATCTACGAAGCGACTTGCCTAGCAATTCCTTCAAAGAGAGTTCACCAAGATGGACAGTGTAATAAAGAAATGCTAAATGCAATGGATAATTATCTAATGATTGAGTCAGAGGAGGAGGAAGAACCCTCAACTGATAATGATGATGATAATGATGAAGTAGACCCAAGATGGGCAGCTTTGAATAAATTGAAATAATGACTTTTGTGAGTAAGACTCACAGTAATTTTAAAAATAAGGTAAAATGGCACATCCTAAGAGAAAGATCTCGAAAACGAGAAGAGACAAAAGAAGAACACACGTGAAGGCAGTTGCAGATAACATCTCAACTTGTCCTACTACAGGTCAACCTCATCTGTTTCACAGAGCTCACTGGCACGAAGGGAAACTTTACTATAAAGGTAAAGTAGTAATGGAAAAAGAAGTTGCTGTTTGATAATAGGTTATTCTTCGACTAAATAGTCGAGTTATAAACTATCAAAACTTTTTATTAAAGGATAATTGCATGCGTGTAATTATCCTTTTTGTGTTTCTCCACAATCCATTTTTGGATGAATTTTGTTGGAAAAAACATATTTTCGACTAAAAACGACACAGAATCGACCAAAAATGACGTTTTCTTTCATTTTTTTAATAAATTTATCCCCTTATTAAATCAACAAGGCTAAACCCAATTTTTTAGCTTGTTAAGCTGACAACAAACCATGACCAAAACAACCGCCGCTATCACAGCAGTTAACGGATATGTTCCTGAAAAGATTCTATCCAATCATGACTTAGAAAAATTAGTTGACACTAATGACGAATGGATTTTTTCTAGGACCGGTATTAAAGAAAGAAGAATTGCTGCTAAAGATCAATCTCTTTCTGACTTCGGACAAGAAATCGTTGAAGGCATCTTAGAAAAAAGAGGAATTGGTGCAGATGAAATTGACATGGTCATTGTAGCCTCTATTACTGGAGATTATACTTTTCCTGCCACAGCGAATGTCATTTGTGATAAGACAGGAATGAAAAACGCTTGGGGTTTTGATTTAAGTGCAGCTTGTTCAGGTTTTCTTTATGCATTAGACATTGGTAGAGTCTACGTTGAAAATGGAACACATAAAAAGATTATAGTAATTGGTGCAGACGTAATGTCAAGCATCATCAATTATAAAGACAGAGCAACTTGCATCATCTTCGGAGATGGTGGAGGCGGTGTTCTTCTAGAGCCAACTGAAAGTGGATTAGGGATTCAAAACTCTATTCTTAGATCTGATGGATCGGGAAGACATTCTTTGCTTCAAAAAATAGGTGGATCAGTTGAACCTATTACAAAAGAAAATGTTGAATCAGATGGGCAATACGTTTTTCAAGAAGGGAAAACAGTATTTAAACATGCTGTGAAAAACATGGCTGACGTTGCTGCTGAGATTATGGAGAAGAATAATTTGACTGCAGATGATGTGGCGTGGTTAGCTCCGCATCAGGCTAATTTGCGAATTATTGATGCTACAGCAAACAGAATGGGAATTGATCATTCCAAAATAATGATCAACATAGAGAAATTTGGAAATACTACCGCCGGTACTATTCCGCTTTTACTTTGGGAATATGAAAAACAACTTAATAAAGGAGATAATATAATACTTGCTGCATTTGGTGGTGGCTTCACGTGGGGAGCTATCTACATAAAATGGGCATACTAATCAGAACCGAATAAACATTAAATATGGATATCAAGGAAATTCAAAACTTAATCAAATTCGTTGCTAAATCAGGAGTAAATGAGGTAGCAATTGAACAAGGTGAATTTAAAATCACAATTAAGGCAGAAATCGCTGGCGCTGGAGAACATGTATTTGTTCAACAAGCACCAATGATGGCAGCGCCTCAAGTAATGCCATCAGTTGTTCAAACACCTGCTGCGGTGGGTGCTGCTCCTGAAGCTCCGGCTTTAGATGAGACGAGTAACTTAATTGAAATCAAGTCACCAATGATCGGAACTTTCTATAGAAGAAGTTCCCCAGATAAAGATGCGTTTGTGAACGTTGGAGATTCAGTTTCACCTGGCGATTGTATTTGTATCGTTGAGGCAATGAAATTGTTCAATGAAATCGAAAGTGAAGTTTCAGGGAAAATTGTGAAAGTATTGGTTGATGATAATTCGCCAATCGAGTACGATCAGCCATTATTCTTGGTTGACCCTTCTTAATTAAAACATAATAGCAAGACTCCTAGTGGGTCGAGTATATTTTTATAAACGGTTATAAAACAAAACCATGTTTGATAAAATTTTAATTGCTAATAGAGGTGAGATAGCTTTGCGTGTCATTCGCACATGCAAAGAGATGGGCATTAAAACCGTTGCGGTTTACTCTACAGCAGACAGAGATAGTTTACACGTAAGATTTGCAGATGAAGCAGTTTGTATTGGACCGCCTCCATCAGCGGAATCTTACTTAGATATTCCGAGAATCATTGCGGCTTGTGAAATCACAAATGCTGATGCGGTGCATCCAGGATATGGATTCCTTTCTGAAAACGCTCAGTTTTCAAAAATTTGTGAAGAGAATGGAATCAAATTCATTGGAGCTTCGCCAGAAATGATTGACGGAATGGGAGATAAGGCTTCTGCTAAAGCAACTATGGAGAAAGCCGGTGTTCCTTGTGTTCCTGGTTCTCCAGGATTACTTAAAAGCCTTGCTCATGCCAAAACAACAGCTCTAAAAGTTGTTTATCCGGTAATGATCAAAGCTACTGCAGGTGGTGGTGGTAAGGGTATGAGGGTTGTATGGAATGAAGATGAAATGGAGGGCCATTGGGATTCAGCTAGACAAGAATCTAAAGCTGCGTTTGGAAATGATGGCATGTACATGGAGAAATACATTGAAGAACCTCGTCACATTGAAATTCAAATTGCTGGAGATAAGTTTGGAAATGCCTGTCATATGTCTGAAAGAGATTGTTCGATCCAAAGACGACATCAAAAGTTAGTTGAGGAAGTTCCTTCTCCTTTCATGACCCAGAAATTGCGTAAAGCAATGGGTAAGGCTGCTGTAAAAGCAGCTAAAGCTGTAAAATATGAAGGTGTTGGTACAGTTGAATTCTTGGTTGACAAGAACAGAGACTTCTACTTTATGGAAATGAATACTAGAATCCAAGTGGAGCATACAATTACGGAAGAAGTGATCAATTATGATTTGATTAAAGAACAAATCAAATTAGCCGCTGGTGAAAAGATTGAAGGCAAAGAGTTTTTTCCGCAAATGCATGCAATTCAGTGCAGAATTAATGCCGAGGACCCTTTGAACGATTTCAGACCTTCTCCAGGGAGAATCACTGATTATCATGAGCCTGGTGGTCACGGTATCAGAATTGATACGCACGTGTATGCAGGATATGTAATTCCTCCTTACTATGATTCAATGATTTCAAAGTTGATTACGGTTGCTCAGACGAGAGAAGAAGCTATTAGAAAAATGGAGAGAGCTCTTGATGAATATTTCATTGACGGTGTGAAAACTACGATTCCATTTCATCAACAATTGATGAAGGATCCTGAATTTAGGAAAGGTAATTTCACCACCAAATTCATGGAAACTTTTGAAATTAAAAAATATTAAAATAAAAGTCCTGCCAATTCGGTGGGACTTTTGCTTTAAATCTCTTTGGTCATTTTTGCCTCAAACCCCTATTTTTTTTGACTTAAGAGTAACTTTTAGGTAACCTTTATTGTTATACATAGTATACTTTTCAAGGTTTGATTAAAAAATTAAGCATCATATTGCTATTGTCCTGGGCTACTTTTTCAAGTGGACAGGATATTCATTTCTCTCAAACTACCCGCTCATTTTTCCAGATTAATCCTGCTTTTACTGGTGCTTTTGCCGGAAACATTAGAGCGGAAATCAATTGGAAAGACCAGTGGCAGTCAGTGAATAACACTTTTAGAACCTTTGGTTCTTCATTTCAATTTTCATTTGGAAAAGGAAACCCAAGAATGCCCGTGTTCTTTGCTTTAGGGCTTCAGGCCTTCAAAGATGTCTCGGGAGATGTCCAAATTGGTAATACTACAGCTGGAGCAACATTCACCACTTTTGTGCCAATTGATAGAAATTCACGACTTTCTTTCGGAGTTCAAGCGAATTATGGAAGAACTGGCTTAGATCCGAACGCTATGCAATGGGGCAGTCAGTATGACGGATTGAACTTTGATCCTGCTTTAACCAATGGTTCAGGGATAGAGTTTCAAGGATTTCAGTATGCTGACATTAGTGCTGGCGTGGGATACTGGTTTAGAAGTAGAGATAGAAATGTGATTGCAAGCGCACCACAAGATGCGAAAATTGGAATATCTGTCTATCACATCAACAGGCCTGCATTTACGTACGTAACTGATAAATCAAATAAACTGAAAATGAGATTTGTCCTTCATGGATCTGCATTATTTGGAACAGCTACCGAAGATTTGTACTGGTATCCAAATTTAAATGTGATGTTTCAAGGCAAACAGCATGAAGTATTAATCGGGAGTTTATGGAAATATAGACTGAAATCTGCTTCTAAAACTACCGGCTTTAATGCGGAATGGTCTGTTTCTGCCGGTGTTGATTTAAGAATCACCAATGTGATTGACGCAATTGTTCCACAAGTATACTTAGGAATCCATCATTTTTCGGTTGGTTTATCATATGATGTGAACGTTTCGAGATTGAACCAAGTAAGTAACTATAGAGGAGGATTCGAGCTATCTTTAAGGTTTACAAATCCTGATGCTTACATCCATAGAAATCCATTCAGAAGAGGAATCTCAATTTAAAGCCAAGAGGGCAAAAGATTTCCGCAAAGTTTTCTATATTTGTTTTTTGCCAAATTCAAACAAATGAAAGTATTTAGCCAATTCATTTTCTGTTCAATCCTTATAGGTTTGTTAGCTTCTTGTGGAGGTGATTCCGAAGCTACTTCAGAAGACGGAAATCCAGAAGATTTAGTCCAAGTTGAAGGAGGTAAATTTAGCGGTGGAGTTTTAAGACTTAACTCTATTGAAAATTACACATCTCTTTTCCCGGTTGCCATAAATGATGTCTATTCTCATCACGTTGCTGGCAACTCTTATGAAGGCTTGTTGAGGTTTGACCAAATAACTCTAGAAACAGTTCCATCATTAGCTGAGAGCTTTGATATTGATAATTCTAAAACGGTCTATACTTTCCATATTCGAAAGGGTGTTAAGTTTCATGATGATGAGTGCTTTTCAGATGGAAAAGGACGTGAAATTACAGCAAAAGATTTCAAATATTGTTTAGAGTATACAAGCTCTATTCATGAAAGCAACAAATGGAGCTCTTTATTTAGAGGTATTATTTTAGGGGTTACAGATTATCAAGACGGTGAAGCTTCGGGCGTTAAAGGTATCGTTGTAAAAGATAATTACACCCTAGAGATTACTCTTGAAGATCCGCAATCTTCATTTCCTGATATGATGGCAATGCTACCATCTGCTGTATATCCTTCTGAAGCTGTTGATCACTATGGTTATGATGGATTAGAAAATCACATGGTTGGTTCAGGTCCATTCATTGCGACTAAAATTGAGAACGGAAAGAATGTTGAATTTAAAAAGAATCCGAATTATTGGAGAACTGATGATTTCGGAAATCAATTACCTTATTTGAGTCAAATAAAAATATCTTTTATTCAAGATAAAAAAGCTGAATTAGATGCTTTTAAAAATGATGAGTTAGATATGATTTGGGGTCTTCCGGTTGAAGAGATTGAGAATATCATGGGAACACTTGAAGAAGCGAAAGCTGGTGAAAACAAAGAATTCGAAATCCAGTCTGTGAATAGTTTAAACATTCAATACTATGGTTTCAAGTTCACAAGTGAAGTCTTTTCAGATATCAACGTAAGAAAAGCATTCAACTATGCTGTTGACAGAGATTCGTTAGTTAATTATATCCTTGATGGAGAAGGGGTGCCGGCTCATAATGGTTTTGTTCCTCCAATGACTGGTTATCCATACGAGTCTGTGAATGGATATGATTACAATCCTGAATTAGCCAAAGAATACATGGCTAAGGCTGGGTTTACAAATGGCGCAGGATTTCCTGAGTTGACATTATATCTTAATAAGAGTGGCGGAGTTAACGTGAAAATTGCAGAGTTCATTATCGCAATGCTTGATGATAACTTAGGAGTGAATGTATTGACTGAAACTATGCCAATTTCTGAGCTTTATCCTAAAGTAGAAGATGGTGAATTAGACTTTTGGAGATTTGGGTGGATCGCAGATTATCCTGATCCAGCTACCTTCCTAAACTTATTCCACTCAGGAAGTCAAGATGGATCAGAGGGTAATAATTATTTCTCTTACTCTAATCCTGAGTACGATAAAATATATGAAGCTGGAATGAAAGAGATTGATGACGAAAAGAGAAATCAGTTATATGCGAAAGCAGATCAGATCATCATTGATGATGCGATTATTATGCCTTTAATGTTCACGGTAGGTATTAGATTAATTAATCCGACAGTTCAAGATTTTGATATCAACGAAATGGAATTTAGAGATTTGGCTGTAGTCAATATGATTGAGAAGAAAGAGTCTAGCACTAGAGTGTATGACAACTTGGTGGATGAAGACGGAAATCCAATCGGAGAAGAATAGGAAAGATTATTAAAATTTAGAATCCCGTTTTCGCTTTGTCGAAGCGGGATTTTTTTATGCCTTCGCTTTAAATTTGTCAAACTCACTATTCAACCAATGCATTGCGTTGTCCTCTTCAGTCATTACAGTTACGTTATCTTTAAATCTAAAGAATCTCACATAAGTATGGATGCTAAGCTTTTCTGCAAATGAATTGACTAAAAGCACCTCTGCAACTCTCAGTTTAACAATGGCAGGATGCTTTGTAACATACTCCTTGGCGTCTTTTGTGATTTCAACTTTTCCTCTCAAATCAATCAGAGAAGCGTAATTAGAATTCCCAAAAATCTGTTCTCTAATTTTTGTTATCTCTTTCATATCGCTGAGAGTAACCGGAGCTTCTTTTACATATCTTATTATGAGAATGTTACCATCACGTTCAATTGTGCCCGCAGAAAATTTGTGCTCCATAAATGAGTTTGTTAACTACAAATTTAGTCATTTAAAAGTTCATTTTTTACAAGGTATTGTGCTATCTGTACTGCATTGGTTGCCGCACCCTTCCTGAGGTTGTCGGCTACTATCCACATGTTCAAAGTATTACCCTGTGTTTCGTCTCTTCTAATTCTACCAACAAAAACATCATTTTTTCCTTTGGCATAAAGAGGCATTGGATAAGTGTTAGTATCAGGATTGTCTTTGAGAGTTATCCCTTCAGTATTATTAAGAAGCGCTCTTACCTGCGTGAGATCAAAATCATTTTCAAATTCTACATTTACCGCTTCAGAATGCCCACCAGAAACAGGGACTCTAACTGCTGTTGCTGTGACTTCAATACTTTGATCAATTATTTTCTTTGTCTCATTTGTCAATTTCATTTCCTCCTTGGTGTAGCCGTTTTCTAAGAAGTCATCACAATGAGGCAAACAGTTTTCATTTATCGGATAAGGATATGCCATTTCTCCTTGTAAATTATTTTTCTCATTCTCTAGTTGTCTAATGGCTTTGATACCTGTACCAGAAATAGATTGATAAGTTGAAACTACAATTCTTTTAATGACATACTTTTTATGCAATGGAGCCAGGGCAAGAACCATTTGAATCGTAGAACAGTTCGGGTTTGCAATGATTTTATCTTCTTTAGAAAGTAGGTTCGCATTAATTTCAGGAACAACTAACTTATGATCTGGAGACATTCTCCAAGCAGATGAGTTATCAATAACCGTAGTTCCGACTTCAGCAAATTTTGGAGCCCATTCTAATGAGGCCGAACCACCCGCGCTAAATATGGCGATATCTGGTTTCATTTCAATTGCGGTGGTCATTCCAACCAATGTGTATGATTTATCTTTAAAATCTAGTGTCTTGCCAATTGATCGATCTGAAGCCACTAATATTAACTCTGTAATTTCAAGATTGAACTCATCTAACACATCCAAAATTTCACTACCTACAAGGCCTGTCGCACCTACTACTGCTATTCTCATTGATTTCTTTTTTTACACCTCCAAAAGTAGTATATTTAACCCTGGAAAAATTCGACTCAATGCAGATTTATTTAACAGTTTTATTATTAGTAGTTAATTGTCTGGTATGGGGCCAGTTTTCAGATGATTTTGAAGATGGCGATTTTACAAATTCCCCTACTTGGTCTGGTCAAGACGCTAATTTCACTGTCACAACGGGTGAACTTCAATTAAACGCACCGGCCGTTACTGATACATCTTACCTATCAGTTCCTACAACAATAATCAATAATGTTACTTGGGATATTTATGTGAGAATGGATTTTAATCCGTCTTCATCTAACTATACAAGAGTTTACTTAGTATCAGATAATGCAGATTTAAAAGCTTCATTGAATGGTTACTATGTCATGATTGGTAATACAACAGACGAAGTCAGTTTGTACCGTCAGGATGGAACTTCTACAACAGAAATTTTAGATGGCGCAGATGATGCCGTTGATTTGACTACTGCAATTGCCAGAATAAGGGTGACAAGAGATGCTTTGGGAAATTGGGAAGTTATGAGAGATACTCTTGGCGGATATAATTTCTTCTCTGAAGGAACAGTCAATGACAACACCTATACTTCTACTGCTGCCTTTGGTGTCTTTTGCAAGTATACTTCTACAAGATCAGATCTTTTCTTTTTCGATAATGCAGGGGATCCTTATGTAGATGGTACCGTTCCAACTCTCGTTTCAGCAACACCTATTTCAACTACCGAATTAGATGTGCAATTTTCAGAACCACTTGAACAAATCACAGCCGAAACAGCTTCTAATTATTCTGCGGATGGCGGACTAGGAACTCCTTCTTTAGCAATTATAGATGGTGGTGACCCTTCAATGGTTCATTTAACATTTGGTTCAGCATTCGGAAACGGAACTCCTTATGTACTTACTGTGAACAACGTTGAAGATTTAGGAGGCAATCCTATCCTTTCTCCTTCCACAACCAATTTTACTTATTTCCTTGCTGGGGTTCCTGCTAATAATGATGTGATTATCACCGAGTTTGTTTGCGATCCTTCTCCTGCAGTCGGATTACCTGAAGTTGAATTTGTTGAGCTTTACAACAGGTCTGCCGAAATATTTGATTTAACCAATTGGACAATTTCTGATGCCACTGGTTCAACAACTTTACCTGCTTATATCTTATCGCCAGGAGAATACGTCTTGATTACTGGAAGTGGAAATGCAGCTCAGTTCTTTGTGTCTAACTTCATTGAAGTATCATTGCCTTCTCTTAATAACTCTGATGATGCTATTGTTATTAAAGATGATTTAGGGACAGTGATTGACTCAATCTATTATGATACTGATTGGTATGCTGATCCTACGAAAGAAGATGGTGGATGGTCACTTGAGAGAAAACATTTAGATGCTCCTTGTAATGACCAATCAAATTGGAGTGCTGCAATTAATTTAATAGGCGGAACGCCAGCAGAAGAAAATTCTAATTGGACAGACCAAGATGATTTGATTGCTCCAACGATTTCTTCCTATGAGGTTATATCTGATGTCCTAGTTAATATCACCATGAGTGAGTTGTTGGATACAACAGTGTCAATTTCTGGGGTGTACATACCTGCTGTTGGTTCAGATGCTTTTTCTTATTTAGATGAATTCACCTTTCAATCAGATGTCGCAACGCTTCAACCAAATGTAGCTTACGAGCTTCAGGTTTCTGGATTAACAGATTGTTGGGGAAATGTATCAGGAACAGAATCCATATTTTTCGGATTACCTGATTCTATAATTGAAGGTGATTTGATTTTAAATGAAGTCATGTTTAATCCTTTGACCAATGGTTCAGATTACATTGAACTCTATAATAAGTCTGATAAAATTCTAGACATACAAGAACTGTACTTTGCAAATTGGGATGATGATTCTATTGCAAACTTCAAACCCATTTCGGCTGAACAGAGATTGCTGTTGCCAGGGGAGTACGCCTTGATAACTGAAGATACAAATGACATTGTGAATGATTTCTTACAGTATGCTGCTACAACATTTATAGAGACAGACTTACCAACTTATCCGAATGATTCTGGTACTGTTTACTTACTTTCAAAAGATTCCTTAATAATAGATTTTTTCCACTATAATGAAGATTTTCATTTTGAACTTTTGAGTACCGCTGACGGCAAATCCCTAGAGAGAATTGCCTTTGATGGAGTAATGAATAACCCAGACAATTGGCATACAGCGGCTGAAGATGTTGAATGGGGAACACCAGGCTATGAGAATTCTCAACTGTATAATCCAAACTTAAATGGAACAGTAGGTGTAGAGCCTCTAATGTTCTCACCAGATAGTGATGGTTACAATGACGTCTTGACCATTAATCTTGATTTAGTGTCAAATGAAAATGTCATTGATGTTGAAATCTATGACAACCACGGAAGATTAATAAGGCTTCTTAAGGATAATTTCTTTGGAGGAACACAAACTACATTTACATGGGACGGAATAAATGACAAAGGTGAAAAAGCATTGATAGGAACTTATGTTGTATTAATTTCGGTAACAGATGCTGAAGGAAATCATTCTCAGTACAAAGAAGTAGCGGTTCTTGCCGGTCAATTATAGACCTTATTTGTCGTCTGTTTCGAACTCTATTGTGTAGTGTACACCCTTGTCTGTTTTGAGACTTAGTTTGGCATTCAGCTGACTCGCTAAAATCTCAATGAGGTCAGTTCCAAAAGCTGTTTCAGGTACTTCCTCTGGGTTAAATCCTTTGCCATCATCTGAATATTCAAAGCAAACTTCATTTTCATTTTTCACGAGTTGAAGGCTTATTGAACCTCCTTGGCCCTCGGCAAAGCCGTGTTTGATGGAGTTAGTAATCATCTCATTGATTATTAAACCTAAAGGGATGGCATAATCAATATGTAATTGAAAAGAGGAAATGTTATGTTTTAAAACAATGTTCTCTTTACTTCCTAATGACGAAAAAAGGCTTTCTGATAGTTCATGAATATATTCATCTATGGAAATCAAACTAATGTCGTTTTCAAGATATAGACGCTCATGAATAATCGCCATTGAGCGAATTCTATCCTGAAACTCACGAAGGTAATCTTGTTCTTTTGGCTCCTTAGTGGTGTTGATTTTAAGATTTAATAAGCTGATCATAATCTGCATATTATTCTTCACCCGGTGGTGAATCTCCTTAATTAAGATTTCTTTTTCTTTATTCTGATTCGTTAATTCTTGAGTTTTGGCTTCAATCAAATCTTCTAAATTCTCTTGATAATTGAGCAACTCTTCATTTGCCTTGGCTTGAGCTAATTTGGTTGACACCATGGCGGCAACGGTAGTCAACATATCAAAATCTTGATCCGTGAAAAAGTTTTTGTCCGGATGTTCAGAGTCGATAACTCCCACCACTTCTCCTTTATATGTCAAGGGAACCGTCAACTCAGAGTATCTTGGTTCATCATCAACAATATATCTTTTATCCTTGCTCGTGTCATTAACATATTCTCCTTTTCCTGAGGTAAACACTTCTCCCACAATCCCTAATCCAGGTGTAAGTTTAATGGCGTCTTTAATATGTTCTTTTTCTGGGTTTTTGGGGCCGAAGGCTTCTGACTGTATGAGTTTATTTTCTTTAGCATCATAGAGATAGATGACACAATCGTAATAATTCAATTTGGCAATGGCGTGTCTTGCCACAGACCAAACTATTTCATGAATTGATTGTGCATCCAAGAGAATTGTGGCAAAAGAATTAATCACTTCAAGGTATTTCTCCTTTCGTTTTAACTCTTGCAACTCATCACTGATATCTCTCGGCTCATTCATTTTCTAAATCAGTTTACGCAAATTTATAACTAAGGTTTTAAGAGGGATGTGGGTGAGCAATGCTAAAAGTCATTCATTCAAATGACCTAGGTCATTTTATAGGCAGTTCTTCCCACCTAACTTTGCAATTATCATGGTGACTATTTCCATGAATAAAATCTAAATTATGGATAATAGACAAAATCTTTTTTATGCTTTAGGGGTCTTCGCATATGCTATTGCAAAGGCTGATGGTAAAATTCAATTTGAAGAGACACAAGAACTGCATAAAATTGTAAAAGAAGAAATGAGCCACGACATGGACTTCAATTATGTCGAAATAATCTTTAAAATTTTGCAGAAAGACAAAGTCGGATTTGAGCAAGTACATCAATGGGTTTTGGTTGCTTTAGAACAAGGGAAGTGTTATCTGACAGACAAAATTAAGACGCAATTCACCACAGTTCTTATGAGAGTTGCAGATTCATTTCCACCAAAAGAAGCAGAAGAGCATGACAGAATCAACCAACTAATTCAAGAAATAAATGATTTCAAAGTCAATATGACTATTGAGTAGTTAAGCCTTATACGTAACTCAGTTTCACCATATTTGATTGTCCTTTTTCTTCAATAGGTGTGCTGGCAATGTTTATTACGAGATCTCCTTCTTTTAAAAGGCCTTTCTTTTGAAGGATGTATTTGGAATCATTAATAGTATGATCTGTACTCACCATTTTGTCATAGAAATAACCTTTAACTCCCCAAAGTAAATTTAGTTGTGTTAGTATATCTCTGTTAACAGTGAAAACATAAGTATCAGCCTTTGGTCTTTGAGAAGACACCTTGTAAGCCGTGTAGCCTGAGAAAGTCATTGTGATAATTCCAGCTGCATCAACTCTCTTTGCTAATCTTGCTGCGTTGAAGCAAACTGAATCTGTGATGAACCTATTTTGATTTTTCTCAGGAAATTCCTCCTTACTGTAAATCTCTTCATTAAGCTCAGCTTCTATAACAATCTTGCTCATCACTTTAATCACCTCAACAGGATGATTTCCAACCGAAGTTTCACCTGAAAGCATCACTGCGTCAGCGCCATCCATCACTGCATTAGCAACATCATTTACCTCAGCTCTAGTCGGAGCAAAATTAATGATCATGCTTTCCATCATCT
>JBLFXO010000026.1:0-19569 GCA_047609865.1 Arenicella sp. | reverse complement strand
TGAATTATGGATTTTATTGTACCAACTTGTGTAGTTTTCTCCAGATTTTTGTAATAATGGTCGGTCACAAAATTGATCAGAATAGCCTTCCATAGCAACAACCAATTTGTCAAATCTAGCCCCAGTTGCGTTGGTAAAAACTTCCTTCATAGCGGGATCAAAATGATCAGCAGACCACATCTTTCTCAAATAAGCTTCTAGTAGTTTTGGATCATTCTTGGCAACAATTTGAAGTGTATGTCGCACTAAGGCGCCATGATTCTTAAAAACTGGAATTTCAATGTCGGGAAGACTCGCTAAATCAGATTCATTCCGCTTTACGATTCCTGATTGCTTGAGACTGATTTTGGCGTTATACGCTTCTTTGGATAAAGCCTCTGTACTAAGAACCTTTTGATTCTGATGACGGCATGGACCTAATCCCCATGAATCGGTCATTGAAGCTCTCACCAATGTAATTCTGTATAAAGCTTCGACTGTTTCCGTTCTAGGATCTCCTCCCGTGGCTTTCTCTGTATAAGTAGTATAAACGTTCACTTCAACTTTAGTTGGTGATGTGAAATACCAGCCGGGCTTATCAGATAATTTAACATCAGATAATTCACTCACGACATCACTTCCTCGTGCATTTCCTACAAAACCAAGGGCATCAGCTTTCGCCAATTCTTGTATTTTCGAAATGCTTGGATTATCAAGGCCTTCATAAGATGAATTGCCTACAGTTTTTTGAACATAAACCCAATTACCACCAGATTTCTTGTAGACGATTTGAGCGTTATAAATCCTTGTTACTCCATCCCATTCGGTTTTCAGTTTCGATTCATATTCCCGGTAGTATTTGACTACTTCAGTATTATTCTCTAATTGTTTGCTCACCTCTCCTTTTCCAATTAGCCTTACGCTAATCAAATTTTGATTATTAGAAGATTTTAGCTTTGTCAAAATACTGGCATCCGAAGGTTGAGCAAATACTTGTGAAAATCCTAAAAGAAGAACTAGAAGGATTCCAAAGTTTAATTTAGTTTGAGGGGTAAAAGGTAGGTTATTCATGATTAATACGTTAATAATGAGAAATGTAATTGATTTAAATGGTCAGCGAATATAGGTAAAAGTAATACTGTAATCAAATGTTAAAACTAACTGCATTTATAAACTGACCTTAGCTTCTCTTTGCGATTTCCTTCACCAAAATTCACTATCTTTCGTTGAGTATATGCAAATCTTGAGAAATATCTTCTGCCTTCTAGTTTTACTATTGGTAACGTCATTTGATGGATTCTCACAAGCAGATATCCAAGCTGACTCCATAACAATAAGCAACTACGACAATGAGGGTGTCAAAGTCCCTTTCCATGGCTCTATTGATATCATTAAGAATTCACCTGAAAAGGACGGCAACTATTTCTATCAAGCAATTGAAATTGTCCGATTCAATGAAAACAAGAAAGAAATCAATGCTAACACGCAGCACCTGATGTCAGAGGAAATGCCTCCTATTCCAATTTTTCCTGATATTTATTTAGACACTAATGGTTTCAATATTATCGATTCTCTTCCTCCAGAAAAACAACGCATAATATCCTCTTCTGAAAAGACTATCTCCAAAAACCAATCTTCTCTTTCGAATAATTTCTCCTATTACTTTCATCTGTCATCACTGTTCATTCTACCTCAAACGTCAAAAAAGGAACTGATTGCTGAAATGGAAGAATACCTAAAAGATAACGATCCTTTTCAAATGACTAAAGAAATGGTGAAAGTTAAAATTGGGAATAAAAAAGTAATGAAATGGAGGATTCAAAGTGGCAAAACACGCTTAGATCATTATATAGTATTCGGCAAAAATTATAACTACCTATTTGTATCATCCCCATATGGTAGTGATGGCAGTATAGAATTACACATCTCAGAAATGGAACTGACAAAATAAGAATTGAGAACTATCTATTCCATATTACTATTATTCATAGGAGCATCAACTTACTCGCAGTTAAATATCACCCAAAAGCTATTTTACAGCCCATTATCCTGGCCTGAATTCTACTCTGGCACACCAGAAGGGAATGTAGACACCATTCTCTCCCTGGACCATTATGGCGTTCAATATCCACAATCAATAAGAAAGGGTTGGTCAGCAGCGATAAAACCAAAACTTGATTCATTACTAGTTGAGATCTCACAATTCAAAAAAGATTCAACTCCAATAATTGACGGCTCTTACAAAGGATTATATCATCTTTCTAAGGCATGGGATTGGAGATTTGATTTCACTCTTGCCCAAAGCCTATATTGGATTGAAAAAGGAGCAAAACTTGAGTTCTTAGAGGATTCTACAATATTGAATAAGCAAAAGAAAACATTCACTTATGAGCAAGGTAAATACATTGTTGTTATAGTGTACTCAGAACGAATCGGAAACTCTTCTTCTATCTACTTTGATGCTTACTATTATAGAAAAAGAGGTAAGAATAAGTAGCGATTACTGCAAGTAGGAATTCAATAATGTTTTTTGATTAGCCTTTATGTGCATGGCAGAATGACTAGATTCAGCACATGCGAAAAATGAAATTTATCACCTTAGGAATACTCTCATTAATTTTCCTTGGCTTAATCTCATTCAGTAAGCCCGAAGTTGGAGAAGTAGAGAAATGGGAAATGCCTGAAGTTCAATTTCCCGAAGACAATCCGTATTCAATTGAAAGTGTTGAATTAGGAGGTACCCTTTTCTCTGAACGATTGTTTTCACAAGACACCTCAATAAGTTGCCAATCTTGTCACATGCCGCATATGGCCTTAACTGACCAGGACAAAGTAGGTGAAGGAGTCTTTGGAAGAAAGGTGACCAGGAATACCCCTACCCTAAATAACATTGGGCTACATCCTTATTTAATGCGTGACGGAAAATTCGCTACTCTCGAGGATCAAGTGTTAGGACCGCTTCGAGATCACCGAGAGTTTAATATTGAAAATGATGAGTTATTAGAACGTCTAAAATCAGTTTCATATCTTGATGAAATGAGTCAGGCCGCATACGACTCAGAATTGACTATTGAGATTATTCAAAAAGCCATGGCGAACTTTGAGCGCATGTTAATATCAAAGGACTCGCCATTTGATGCATTTATGAATGGCGACAAAACCGCTATTTCAGCGAGTGCTCAGAATGGTTATAAGCTTTTCAAAAGTGATAGACTCAATTGTATACAATGCCACGGCGGTTTTGATTTTACAGACTATTCATTTCAAAATAACGGAACTTACAAAACTTATATTGACTCAGGCAGAGCATTGATCACCAAGAACAAAGAAGATATTGGAAAGTTTAAAGTACCGAGTTTGAGAAATCTTGACTTCACTTTCCCATACATGCATAACGGCTCGTTTCAAACATTAGAAGAAGTAATTTTACATTATGAAAGAGGAGGAGCAGGTTCAGAAAATCAGTCTCCGCTGATTAAGGGGTTTAAATTAACAGATAATGAGCGCAGAGACCTCTTAGCTTTTTTAAGTTCCCTGACAGAGAAAAGATATATTGAAATGAATGAAGATTAAAATAAGAATCTGTCCCAATCCAATATCTAAATAAAAGTATCTTCACTAAAAAAACCCGGTATGAGTAAATACTTATTGATTTTAAGCACATTCTTATTCCTTGCTTGCTCAGATTCAACTGAAATAGATAATACTGAGATACCGGAATTACTTACAGAAGTTGAAGAATATCAAGATGACACTTATGAAGTTGGCCAAGTTTGGAACTATAACAGCAGAGAAGGCGAAGAAAACTCCGCTTTGACAGTCGTTCACATAGATGTCGATACGGTTTTAGGGGTCATCATCCATGTTTATGCAGATGGTTTAAATGTGACAAACCCCGCAAGGCCCAATGGCATCTCAGAGACCATACAACACTTGCCATTATCAAAAGAGGCTATGGATTCAAGCGTTACTGCGTTGAAAGAAACAGTAGAAAATTTGCCTGATTATCTCGAGGGATACAATGAATGGAAATCTGCTTTTGATAATAGAGAGGCCGGAATTTGGTCGCTCCCTATGAATGAAATTGTAGGCGCGATTGAGTCCATTTTTGAAAAGCCAGAAAATATTACTTTAAAAGAATAGGCATGACGATAGCTTTTATAAATACAGTAAATTCTCATCTTCAATAAAACTTATGATAAATCTAATTCGGACGCTTCTTGTTGCCTTTCTGCTAGTTCCTGCCAGCTCTTTTTTGCAAGAAAAAGAAGATTTAACCGCATTGACTGACAGTTTAGGTAGCCCGTTAAATGTTTTTGATGCGATTGATAATTTTCCTGAATTTGATGCTCAAATAAATGATTTAAAAGAAGACCTATTCAAAGAAGATAGCTTAGTTCAAACTCATTTATTGTCTTTCATTCCTATTAAAAACCCAGACCCTATACACTTACATATGTACGCATATCTCTATGCGCGAGTGTACAATGAGAAGCCTGACTTTAAAAGTGCTGCCTATTTCTATCATCTAGCTTACAGATATGCTCCAGAGCAGGTTGAAATGATTGATTTTGAAGTTGGAAGTTGTTTTTATTTATGCGCAGAATTGGACAGTGCCAAAAAATACTTGACCATTTTTGATGATAAATTCCCGAACAATTCGGCCGCAATCACCAATTTAGGGTTCATCAGTATTGATCAAGGTGACGCGAAACTTGCCGCGAAATATTTTAAACGTGCATACAAATTGAATCCCAATCATCCTGGCAACATTAACAACTATGGTTACGCTCTTTATTTGATTGACAGATTAGACGAGGCCAAGGATTTCATTCTAATGTCCAAAAAAATAAATCCAAACAATCCATTTGTCTATCGAAATTTGGGATTGATTTATGGCAAAAAAGGGAAAACAAAAAAGGCTTGCAAATATCTGCAGTTGTCCATTGAAAAAGGAATGTTGACGGATTGGGGTGAGCAGTACCTTACTGACTTGAGAGCTTATTGTAATGAGTAATTTTGTAGAATTGTATCAATTCAAAGGAATATTATCTTACTTCAAAAACTGAAATGAATTCAAAAAATTATCATCAAAAGCGGGATCATATAACTCCTTTGGTGTCATCATGAGAACTTCATATTGAACTTTACCCACAACAACTACATGGTGAAAAACCTGCAAATCAGGCTCACCTTCTTTGATGATTTCAAATTGCACTTGTACACCTGTGCGCGTTCCAATTAGCCAATCCACTTCTTCAGTAATCTTACCGTGAAATTTCGAAGCTAAATCATGAGCCGTTTTTGAAGCTCTTGCTTTTTTATCTTTTGCTTCAGTCTTCATATCCAGAACTTTCAAAAAGTAACTACTCTGGCCATACAATTCATAAGTGGTGTACTTGGTTCCTTCAGAAGTATTTTTGAAAGTACTTTTCCCAGCTCCTGGCAGTTTGATTGAACAATTATGATCGTAATCTGTAATGGTACTCCAAATGATCTTTTTTTGCGCCACACTACTAATAGATGCCAACATCAAGAGTGATAATAGAGGTAGTAAAAAAATGCGTTTCATAAATTTTATCATTAAGATTTATCTAACTGCGTTATTCTAAAATTTGAAAGTTCTAGTTGAGCATTCACTACAAAGTTCTTGCCATTTTCTCTCTGCTTTTTATCCAACTCTAAACAAATGTCAGTCTCATCTAGAAACGGAAGATCATCAACATTTTTGAGACTATTTAGTTTGATATAAACTTCATCTCCCGATAGCCAAGATTTTTCATAAACAATCTCTTCTACTTGATCAAAAGAAACAAACACCTCTTTCAAATCAGACTTAACGACTTCTAAAATGGTGTCCAAAACTTGATATTCAAAGCTAATTCCTTCTGAAGTAAACCAGGCGAATCCTCTAGATTGAGTGAGACCATGAGTGGAGTTTTCTGTTTCAAATTTGAGTTTAGTCATACTTTATACGTTCCTGCAAATTTAATCATTTTACTAGAAATGAATACCCGCATTTCATTAACTCCTGAATTACATGTTTAACAAGGTGAAGATCAAAAATGCTTATCTTACTCAAAAGCGAACTCTGATTATGTTCAAAATAACTTGCACTCTTTTTTTATTAATGTTTTTCATTTCAGGGAATGCCCAAGCTGAACAAAGCTTAGCAGATGCTTTAGAAGAGAAGCTGATTCAAACCGCGATAAAGGGATCTTGGGATGGAATTGAGCCCGCTTATTTTGACCCAAACGGACAGTACTTTGGAAAGTGTATGAACCTGAAAATACGTAACATTTCAGCTGAGAGCTTGCTGATTCTCGTTGATCCTGGATTGATGCTAATGTCGGATGACACGGTCGCCCAAGACATGCTAATCACTAAGAAGTTTCATGTTGAATTAGCAAAGAATGAATCAAAAACAATGGATATTTATGCCATGTGCTCTGAGATTCATGACGGTCAACCCTTCTCTGCAATAAATTACTCGGTAGGCGCAATGGCTGATTCTAATCTCGTATCAATTGCTCAAACTGTGAATGATATGTACATGCAAAACATTTGCGGACAGGGAGCTGTTTGGGCTTACACCGACAAGGCAACCGAAGATGATTTAATGAATTATGGCGCTACCGAAAGTTCAATTGAAAACACAAAAATCATTCTTGAAAATGCAGGAGTCAGCACTCCCCTACATGAAATTGAAGATGACATTGCTCTAGAAGACTCCGGTCAGAAAGTTGAGTTGACGGAGAACAAAACGACAACATCAAGCGGAATACCTTATTCAACATTCATAGGAGTCATTTCGGCAGGAGCTCTCACTTTGGTCGGTTTCCTCGTATATTTTATGAAATACCAAAGAATTAAAGTAAAAAAAGAGCTTGAAAAATAAATAAAACCGAACTTTAGCTAAAATTTTTCGCACATTAAATGATTACAATTCAAGAAATAGAATTCCCGATAGATTGCATTCTTGCTAATAATGATTTCTATACTTACGATCCTGAAAAGGATTTCAAAGAAGGTCACAGCATCAAATACTTGAATGAAGATTTATTGCAATGTGCCTTTCCTTTACAGAGTTTGATCATTGATATAGGATGGTTTGGGGATGTGCTCACGAACCAAGGAGAATTCAGAATTTACGTCATCCAAAATGAGAACTGGCAGGTTCCGTCAAATGTCATTCACTCAAAATCTGTTGAAGAAACAAAAGGGTTTTTGGTTAAAATCTTGGCTTATTACACCCAAACAAAGCCGAAGGTTGAGGATTTAGAGGAATAAATTAAACTTATGAAACACCTATTCCCAATATTACTATTTGTCCTAACAGGATGCTCTTCTGAAGCAGGACAATCCTCAGACGAAGTAACTGAAGACTCAACAATTGAATTGGAAGCTATCTCAGGTTTGAATGAACTTAACGAAATACTCCTAGACGACATTGATGAAAACTCTTCAGAAGAAGATATGTCCACTTTTGGTATCGTGGATGTAGTTGAAGACGGATTAAACTATCTACCGACAATGACTTTAGAGACTGGTGTAAAAATGACAACACCTGAAATTGCATATGTACAATTACTAAAACTTAAACCGAATTTAGAAGGTATGATCAAATGCTGGGGCAAATACAAAGGCTTTTTCATTTTCTCATTGGATGAAGAAGAGAATCCTACGATCTGTCATTTCTTGTCTATCTATTATGTAAAAGAAGGTGCATCCGAATTTTGGTATTTCTATCCGAATACATAAACTTAAGGCAAAATGATAATCGAGATTTTTACTTGTGGATGAGAGGGTCGAGTGAGATTGATGATTCTTTTTCAGGAATGGGGACAAACACTCACATAAAGCCATCCGACATCTTTTTTTCTATGGTCTTATCGACTCTAATCATAGGTCTTATGGTTGTTTCGATAATTCTCTTTCCTAAATAGAATTCAAACGTTTCAAGCGGGTTTAATCAGATCAAAGACAATTCTCAATTTTATTCCTACAAGGAATGCTTAACTTCGCAAAAAAATAATTCTTTGAGCCCTAACACCAATACCATAGCTGTTCTGCCTTTTGTGAACATGAGTTCTGATCAAAATGCAGCCTATTTTTCTGATGGTATTACCGAAGAGATCATTAATGTTCTTTCAAAAATTAAAGAGCTCAAAGTCACTTCTAGAACTTCTTCATTTTTCTTTAAAGGGAAAAATGTACCTCTCTTAGAAATTGGCGAACAGCTAGGAGTTTCTACGATTTTAGAAGGAAGTGTACGCTTATCAGGAGATAATATCAGAATTACCGCCCAACTCATTCAAACGAAAGAAGACATTCATTTTTGGTCTGAGACGTGGGATAGAGAAATGGATAATATTTTTGATGTTCAAGATGAAATAGCCTTGGCTGTTGCTGAGAAGACTAGAGAATATATTGGCCATTTTGAAATTGCTGAAACTCAAGAAAGAAAAAATCATGACCTGAGTGCTTATGAACTCTACCTAAAAAGCAAATCGAATTTTTATAAATTCCAGAAGGACGATATTCTAATGGCCATAGATCAAATACAAGAAGCCATAGAAATGGACCCAAACTGTCCTTTCTATTATGCCTCAAAAGCTATTTATTATGGATACCTAGGACTTATCATTGCAATTCCTTCAGACGAAGCCTTTACGATTTCTAAAACGGCTGCAGAAAAGGCGATTCAACTTGACTCCACTGACCCCGAAGCCAATTACGCCCTAGGGACCGTTTATTATTTATTCGAAAAAGACTTAGACAAGGCCAGAACATATTTGAATTTGGCATTATTCTATCGCCCCAATTACCCCAGTGCACTTTTGTTGGGATCTGTTTTAGATCTCATAGTTGGGAATGAAGAAAGAGCGATTTCAAGAGTAGAAACGGCCATTAAACTAGACCCATTATCAACAACTAATATCTATTACCTCGCAACAGCATTACTAAGATTAGGAAGATACGAAGAGGCACTGATTGAAGTGAACTCATTTTTAGCTTTGATGCCCCATCACACCAATTCTTATTGTTTGAAAGGGAATATTCTCAGACGCCTAAAAAGATATGATGAAGCCATAGAACATTATAAAAGTGTTCCTATTACTGAAAATAAAACAGAAGTCTATTTCTCTGGAATAGGTATTACTTATGCCACCTCTGGTAACTTGGAGAAAGCCAGAGAATACCTTGCGAAAACCATTGAGGCTAATCAAAACTTTTACTTAGCATTTGAGGAAAAAGCAGTCGTAATTATCAATATATTTTTGGGAAATTTTGACCTAGCCTTTGACCAAATTGAAAAAGATATTTTAGACAACAAATACTATTTAAATTTCTACCAAGAAAATCCGGCATTCAATCTACTTCAAGATCATCCTAGATACAAGGTTTTTGACACCGTTTTCAAAACCAACAGCCCAAGGATTCAAATTGAAGAAAAAGTTCACGCACAGAAAGTGTCAGCGGGAACTGTTCGTGTCAAGAAGACGCTTTTGGAGCAAAATGAGATTGAGTCATTTCGAGATCAATTACTTCAACACATGAAAAATGATGAGCCTTACTTGAACCCAGATTTATCACTTAGGTCATTGGCATCTGAAATGAATATGGTTCCAAATAAACTTTCATGGCTGATCAATAATTCATTAGGGAAACATTTCAATGAATTCATCAATCATTATCGAATTGAAACTTTTAAAAAATTAGCAAAGGAACCTGCTAACGCCAACATTACAATTTTAGGATTGGCACACGATTGTGGCTTTAACTCCAAGACTGTTTTCAATACGTACTTCAAAAAGGAAACTGGCCTGACGCCAAAAGAATTCATGAAAAACATGTAATTGTTTCATGAATTCCTTGCCCGATTAGTTGTATGACTTCTAACGGCTATTAACTAACCAGGCAGATTAACCTTACAATTTTTACCTCTTTTCAAAGGTGAATTCGTAATTATAGATATCTGAATCGAGGTATTCTCTTTTGATGTCCATGTCAGCTAGTTCAGCTGTTATCATTTTTATTAACTCATCTTGAGATCCTTGAATTTCAAGAATGTGAATTTGAAAGTCTTTTACATAAAAGCTTACCACAACAAAATCTTCATGAAACCTATCAAGTTCAATACCACTTAAATCTGGATGTATTTGTTTTACAATTTCATTTTTTAGAGAAGGATTTCCTGAGCCAAAAGTGATGCTTGTTACCAAGATTCCAACTATTACTAATAACTTTTTCATATGCTTTATTTTTAAAGGTTTAAACTGCTTATTAGTCTTTGCTAATTATTCACAGCTCAATTACAGGACAAATGTATAATCATCAAAGCAGAGAAAAGTTCTGGATTACATTACAGATGTTCGGAAATGTAATTCCGAACAAATTAAATCCCAAAAAACAAGGAGGACATGTTGGATAGTCCTAGAAAAAGATCATTTCATAGTTGACAGTGCAGGTAAAAGCACCTTCGGGAAATGTAAACCATTAATAAAAAAGAAGGGGATTTACATATCTTCAGAATTCGACCCTTATTCGCAAAACTTATGTTTTGCTCTCACTTCTTTTGCAAGAAGGAAGAAAGTGATCTTCCGAAAACTGAAAAGTTCAAACCACAAATTAACCGAGAATAGGCATTAGCAGAGATCTCACAATCATATGAATTTGTAATGGCTGTTGAAAAGATCCGAAATGTAATTAGCAACAATTAATTATAATTCCCCATGGCCAAGTAGACTCACAATTACTTGGTCTCCAATAAGGATCAAAACGATTATCAGCAGGACAATTGAATATTTAAAGAGTTTTTCTTTGAAGGGCATTTTAGTAGCCACCTTAGTACTCACAAGTTTTTTCAAAATAACACCGATTTTTTCCTTGTTGATTACGAGGATTGTAATTAGCATTAATAAATATATTGTTGCGTTGCCTAGCGCACCATATTCGTCAGGAAAGAAAATGTCAAACACTATTATGTTCAGCATTATTGGGGTCAAAATAAGGATTCCAAATAGCTTTAGTTTTATTAAAGAGCAATAAAGAAGCCCCAATAATTTGAGCTATCCCAATGAACAGAATATATCCAAATGAACGCCCCATAAAAGTCCAGGCCAATTCAAAGTCTGGCACGATTCCAATTGGCATAGTCGCAAGTTCATCCGGAATGTTTGATGATGTATAAAACTGTTGCCCTAAAATCTTTCCAATGCCATAAGTACTTAAGAAAAAGAAGACGTAAAGACGAGAAGTAATTTCAATTATTTCTTTAAAATCAAACTTCTTCATAATTCTTGTTTTAGATTTTGAATACTAATTTTTGTTTTATGCTTTTTTAAAAGTGAACTTGTAGTTGAAGACATCTAATTCAGAATACTCTTTTTGGATGTATATCTCTGATAATTCAATTGAGATCAATTCAATCAACTCTTCTTGAGACCCCTGCATATCAATGATGTGTACTTGAGAGTCCTTAATGTAAAAACTCACAACTACAAAATCTTGATGAGCGTCATCCAACTCTATTCCATTTAAGTTCGCAGTCACTTTGCCCATAATTTCACTTTTTAAAGAAGGGTTCACTGAACCAAAACTGATACTTGCTATTAAAACTGTTGCGATTAAGATTAACTTTTTCATAATATTATTTTTTTTAAGGTTAGGCTGCTTGAATGTTAATTGGTTAATTCATTTACAGCTCGATTTCAGGACAAATATGGCGTCAAAGTTTGAGCATAAAAAGAATAGATGATGAACTAAGGAATAATCAGCATACACAGGTCTTCTAGCTCAGCGAACCATTGTTTGACTAACAAATGACCATGTTGGTCCTAATTTGAGTGGAGTACGTCAATATTCTTTCTGGTAGTGGCGCTTTTGACCCCTTATATCAGGCTTTGCTGCTCTTGTCTGAGGAAAATGAAAGATAAACAAATGATAGTGATGAAACTGTGGTCGAAAAGTATCATCACCACGTCATCACCATAGAAGTGACCCCAACTTTTGATAAGGTATCTATCACCTTATTTTCAGAGAGCGAAGTATTCGTTTCAAGTCGAAGCACTCTATCTACATCTTCACTGTCAATACTCCAACTTAAAACTCCTTCCTGATTATTGAGAATTGGTTCAACTATTTCTGGAGCATTGATATCTGTTTTAAATACAAGAATTTTTTTTGAGGCATATAATCCAAATCTCATTTTTCGTAGTTTTAGTTATTTGAGTGATTAAGGCCTTTTAATTGGTCAGGCAGAAACCCTAATTGTAGGGAAAATCCAATAGCAAGTGTCCATAATATTGGAGTAAAGTTTTCTGTATCTTTTATAAAATAACTCGTTGCTAATATCATTACCGCCCAGTTGATTGAAAGAAGTACTAACACTGTACTTCTTCCAAATTTCTTTTTAAACGTTTTCATATTCAATTTTTTTTTGATTTTTATATTGAGTGATTCATACTGATGATCACATTCCCTTTTTTGTGCCCTGCATCAACATGTGCGTGAGCTCTAACAATTTCTTCTAGAGGGTAAACCTTATCTACTACTGCTTTTAATTTCCCAGCCTCAATCAGTTTTTTGAAGAAATTCATATCGTCTGCTGTTTCTTTTATAACGCCAGAGATTACCTTCTTACTTCCGAACATTGATTTCAAGCCTCCTCTTATCATTAATCCCATGCTTGCACTTGCCATCAGCATTGTTCCTTTTTTCTCGAGAGACTTCATCCCTTTAGAAAAAGAGCTTTTTCCGATAGTCTCAAAGATGACATCATACTTTACTCCATTTTTTGTAAAATCTTCTTTCGTGTAGTCAATTACTTTATCAGCTCCTATTGACTTCACCATTGCTGCATTTGATCCACTGCAAACCGCGGTTACCTCTGCACCCATTTCCTTAGCTAATTGAATTGCCATGGTTCCTAATGCTCCAGAAGCACCATAAATCAAGATTTTTTCGCCTGCTTTTACATTACCTTTTCTTAAGAAGTGTAATGATGCCGTTCCTCCAAAAGGAATTGCCGCTGCTTCTTCATAGCTCATGTTTTCTGGGATTAAAGCCAAAGTTCCATCTTCAGAAATGCATTGGTATTGAGCATGTGCACCAAACGACATCCCTGTAGTTCCAAACACTTTATCACCCGCTTTAAATTTTGTCACTTTGCTTCCTACTGATTCAATTTCTCCCGCAACCACGACACCTAAAACTGATTTTCTTGGTCTTTTAAATCCAAATATTAGTCTTATGACATATGGGTCAGCTCTTCTAATTCTAGCATCTCCAGATGTTACTGATGAGGCGTTTATTTTTAGTAAAATCTGATCTTCTTTTGGAGATGGTTTTTCAACTTCTCTTAATTCTAAAACTTCTGGCTTTCCGTAATTTGTAACTATTGCTGCTTTCATAATTTCTATTTTTAATTGATTAATTCTTTTTTAAATGTCAGGCTGCTCGAATGTTAATTGCTTATTCCTTTTAGCTTGATGACAGGACAAATGTATGGCCATTGCATGGCCCAGAAGTTCTAGATTTCATTGAGTGGTTCTGAATTATAAATCAGAACAAATTAGATTTTTAAAAACGGGAAGGTAAAGAATGAAACAAAGACTTTAACGACTGCTATGACTCAGAATTCATGAATTGCTTAGGTGTAAGTCCTGTTTCCTTTTTAAAGTAAGTATTGAAAACAGTTTTAGAATTAAACCCACTGTCATAGGCCATTCCTATTAATGTCAGATGAGAATTAGCAGAATCCATAGCTAGCTTTTTAAATGTCTCCACCCTGAATGTATTGATGAATTCATTAAAACTTTTACCTATGTGCACATTTAACAACCATGAAAGTTGATTAGGATGAATTTCGACTTGGTCAGCTAGAGATCTCAAAGTAAGTCCTGGATCTAGAAAAGGTTCATCTTCCTTTAGATGGGTAAGTAGTTTAGATTCGTAATCTGATGCACTATCATCATCAAGCAATGCTTTTTTAGACTTCTTAATCGGTACAGTAATAATAGATGGAAATAAAAGATTATGATACTCACTAAAGCGCTTATCCGACCTCAGATATTTAACCATTGGATCGCCAAAACGAAGCATTAGAAGTCCTGACTGATGTTCGATTCTTGATTTCACCCAATCAAAAGCTGCCTCCTTGTCATTCATTGCTGCATGCATCATAAAAACAAATGAATCTGCTGCAAAACCTTCGGGTGATTCTGCCTGAGTCTTTAACAAATCCAGATACTTATCAATGTTTTCTTGATCTTTCATGAAGACATAAGCTAGTCCCGCAGCGCCATCTTTTTCGCCATCCATAATCTCAATAGGAATGTCATCAAAGTAATGAACGACCTCATTAAGACGATTTAACTTCAATAAACAGAGGCATTTTACAGCATGGACCGGAAGGTTTTTATTGTTTACGGCTAAACAACGATCTAACTGCGAGAGAGATTTTGAAAAATCCTCTACCATGTAATCGTAATATGCACTAAAGAACAATGTCTCTTGTGATAATGGATCAATTCCTAAAGCAATATCCAAATGGAGTTTTGATTTTTCTTTATCTCCAGATATAATATGCAAGAAAGACATGAATTGTTGCGCCTCAACATAATTTGGCTTCAGCTGAATAGCTTTCGCACAATGTTTAAAGGCATCACTGAAATTTGATTGGAAAAAAAAAGCACTATTTGCTTTTTGGTAAAATGCGTTGGGATTATTTGGGTCTAGTATTAAAGCTTGCCGAACCATCTCATTCGATTTTCCCCAGGCATCCATAAAAGGCATTACCCCTGTCATGGCCATGAAACTATAAACGTCAGCTAAGCCAACTAATGAGGCAACGTGATTAGCATCTAGAGCAAGCCCCTTTTTATAAAAACCCTCTGCAAGTCTAATGTCTGCCGGATTCCATTTATTTTTATGAAAACTGGCCATTAATGAATATTCATACGCATTAATGCTATCCGTTTGTTTGGACACCAAATGATCGGCCATCTCAAAGTGACCAAAATTCTCTCTAATTTTATCTGCGATAAGGAGACTTATTTCATCCTGGATCTCGAAGATATTCTCCAATTTACGGTCCCAAGTTTCTGACCAAAAATGAAAATCATCTTCGGCTTGAATTAATTGAGCCGTAATTCGCAAAACATCAGATGAAAGCCGAACACTCCCCTCAAGTATCGTAGATACACCCAAGGTATTCCCAATATCAGAAATAGGAATTTCCTTATCCTTAAAATGAAAAGAAGATGTTCTAGAAGTTACTTTGAGGGATTCAATTTTAGCTAAAGCGTTGATAATTTCCTCAGTAATTCCGTCACAAAAATACTCGTTCTCACTATCAGAACTCATATTCTTAAATGGCAACACCGCTATGGATAATTTCTTGGTCAAGGCTTTTTTTGTATTGTAAAAATACCTTAAATTAATTCAACTTTGGAATCTCTTATACCAACAAGATTTGAAGGTTTCTCTATCTTGTAAATACATGTCAGAATACAAAGCGCCAAAAATTCAATTCAAAGAAAGGAGTTCAAGAAAGAAGATTATGCAACACATATTAATAATCTGTGTTGCACTCTCACTTTCTGCATGCGGAGAAGCCACGACTAATTTTGACCCCGAAATTGAGAATAGAAAGTTGACATGAGAGTGAATTCAAAGAGCCCTTTAATTTGAAAATTAAGATTACCAACTATATCTCTTTTTTCGTATCTTCTCAAAATGGTAGTCGAACTAATTAAGCCTGATGAATTAGAGAAGTTTGTTCAGTTGCGTCAAATATTCATTGAGGTATTTAAAGAGGATGCTCCCGCTCTCAACGAAGAACAATTCAAACAACTCAGAGATAACAGAAGCTTCATAGCTATTGGAGCTACAGTAGGTTTTGAGTTAGTAGGAGGATTGGCAGCTCATATTGTCACCAATTATTACAAAGGCGGTCTCGATTTATTCATTTATGATATTGCCATCAAGCCTGACCACCAAAAGAAAGGGATTGGAAACGAGCTCATCAAGTTTGCAAAACAATTCTGCATAGATCATAAGATTAAAGAGATGTATGTTTCTGCTGAATCTGTGGATGAAAAGGCACTTTCATATTATCGCAACTCTGAAGGTAAAGAAGTGGAATCCAGATACTTCGTCTACAAGTTTGATTAGAGTTTTTTATTTTAACATTCTGTGGTAAAAAAAACATCACCTAAATCGTTAAAAATTTACAACTATTTGATTTTTTGTGCATCTTCTAACCAACACTCTTATCACACTCTATGAAAAAACTATGCGCAATTCTGGGCGCGTTGATCATTTCAACGACCTCATTTTCTCAATCAGTTGACTCAAAAACTGAAGAAATAATTCCAACTTCTCAGGAGCGAATTCGAGCTTCAGAAGGAACATATCAACTTGTTTTTAAAAATGAAGCAAGTAAAGAATGGTTCTTTTCAACAGGAATCAAAACAGCTTCAAAATATGTTGGCGTTGCAGGAATAGTTACTTATTCTGACTTGCTTATCGTTATCGGTGAGAATCGATTACAATCAAAAGAGCAAGAATATATTGTTGGAGAAAACAAGGAACTTGAAATTAGAGTTCTTTCTCTTGACTATGTAAAGTCGAGCAAATTTCAGCCTTTAGAAGAAATCATCATTAAGAAATAATCCAGAAGGATTACATCAATTCCCAATTCTCATGAAGAAATCATTATTATTATTTTTTACAATTACGCTTACATTGATAAGCTATGGACAGCCAGGATCATCATGTGCTGATGCCATTACATTATATCCCAATACAGATTGCGGTAATTCTTGTGGAGCGCAATATTGCGGCTTTTACTCTTCGTTATGGGCAAATCAAGGATCAATAAACAACGCAGGTTATGGAAACACTGAAGGAATTGACGGCTCTTGTGCTGGTGATGATAATACTCAAGATGTATTGTGGGCGACTGTCTGTGCTACAACTACAAGTTTTACACTTGAAAATGATGCTGCCACGGGTCCAAATCCTCCCTCTCGCGATTACTCTGTTTTTAGCGGTAGTTGTGGAAGTTTAACAGAAATTGCTTGCTATACTGTCGCCGGCGGCGGCTCCCAATTAGTTAGTGGATTAACTACTGGTGAATGTTACTATATCATGATCTCAGCTGCAAATGGAGGAACTAGTACCTTCCAAAGACTGTGTGTTACAAGCACTGTCCCTTACGCTCCTGCAAATGATGACTGTGCAAATGCTACTGTCTTATCAACTGATGTCACAATGACTGCAACTAATGCCAATACTACTGCATTAGGCCCAATTTGTGCCGGAAGTGTAGAAAACAATGCTTGGTATGTATGGTGTGCACCCGCTTCTTGGCCTGTTGGACAACAAGCTTTCATTAATCTTAACGGTCAAGTATGTAATTCAACTTCTGGATTACAACTTTCTGTTTGGGGAACAAATGCCGTTTGTCCAACATCAGCAGCTGACCCCAGTATAGTTTGTGAAAATCCAGGTAATCAAACTGATTATTATTATCAGTGGACAGCCGTTGCTAATGAATGTTATTACGTTACAGTTGATGGATTCGCAGGTACTGCATGTACATTCGACTTAACTGTTGGATCAATTGTAATATCGCCTTGTGCACCTAACGGTGGTTCAATTGGAGCTGATGCGACTATCTGTGATGGAGCTGACCCAGCGATTTTAACTGATATAACTAGCCCTTTTAATGGTGATGGAACATGGTCATATTCTTGGCAGATGGACGTAGGTTGCGTGGGAACATGGTCAACAATTGCCGGAGAAACTGGCTTAACTTATGATCCACCTTCTTTGACTGAAACTACATGTTACAGAAGAGTTGCATCAAACACATGTGATGGTGGAACACCAGTATTCTCAAACGAAATTACGATAACGGTAAGTCCTGACCCTACGCCAGATGCTGGTGCAGATGTTAGTGTATGTATCGGAAGCAGTGTTACTATCGGTGCCAATCCAATTTATTCAGTAGATGTATCAGATTATTCTTGGGATAACGGTGGTGGATCTGGAACACTAGAACTTTTTGGTGGAACAGAAAACGGACAAGTTTCTGTGAGCCCAATAATAAATACAACTTATACGGTAACCCTTACAGATCCATTGGGATGTGTAGGAACTTCATCTACAAATGTAACAGTTGTTGCTCCTCCAGTTGCAGGAACAAATGGCATACTAGATATTTGTACTAATGATGTTGCGACAGACCTATTCAATGAATTGGGCGGAACACCAGATGCCGGTGGAGCATGGACAGGACCGTCAACACTTACCAATGGTGATCAAGGTACTTTCGATCCATCAACTATGTCTGGTGGAGATTATACGTATACTGTCACAGGTACTGCTCCTTGTGCAAACGTTATTGCAATAGTCACAGTAAACTTAACAACCGGACCGAACTCTGGAACGAATGGTTCTATATCATTCTGCCCTATTGACCCATTAACAGATTTATTTGACGAATTAGGAGGAGGACCAAGTTCTGGCGGAATCTGGTCAGGACCTGAAGTTTTAGCTAATGGCGACCAAGGTACATTTGACCCGACTTCACAATTCGGTGGAACATTCACTTACACGGTTTCTTTATTGGGATGTCCGGATGCTTCTTCTAATGTTATCGTAAACGTAACTACGGGAGCGGATGCAACCATATCAGCAGCAGGTCCTTTCTGTGCAGATGCAGTTGCAATAAACTTAACTGCCGCAGATGGGGGAGGAACTTGGACTGGAACAGGAATTACAGATGGTGCTTTAGGTACTTTCGATCCTTCAGTTGCCGGTGCCGGAACTCACACCATTACTTATACTATAGTGGGTACTTGCGGTGATTCAGATGCAGAGGATATTGTAGTTACTGCAGTTGAAGATGCGTCATTTACTTATCCTGCCGCTCAATATTGCACAGCTAATACTGACCCTACCCCAACAATTACAGGAGTAACTGGTGGTAACTGGTCAATTGATAATGGAGGAATTATTGATGTAAATGGTGTAGTTGATCTTGACGGCTCTGGAGTGGGATCATATATTATTACATACACAACTACAGGAACTTGCCCTGGGAGTGAAACTTTTGCATTAGATATTGGGTTAACTGAAATCGCGACTATAACCGCCGCTGGCCCTTTCTGTATTGACGCTGCGTCTACTAACTTATCAGCTATTGACGGCGGTGGAACATGGACAGGAACAGGAATCACAGATGGCCTACTTGGAACTTTTGATCCAGCAACAGCTGGTGCTGGCAATCATACAATAACTTACACGATTGCAGGATTTTGCGGCGATACTGACACAGAAGATATAACAGTTCTTGCAATAGATGACCCTTCATTCTCGTATGCAAATGCTATTTATTGCTCATCAGATACTGACCCTATCCCAACAATTACAGGTGTAATTGGCGGTAACTTTGCTATTGATAACGGAGGAACAATTGATATTTCAACAGGAGAAGTTGACCTTCTTTTGTCTGGCTCTGGCTCGTATGCTATAACATACACTACAACTGGATCTTGTCCGACTAGTTTAATAGTC
>JBLFXO010000025.1:0-19808 GCA_047609865.1 Arenicella sp. | reverse complement strand
AAATTAGAGTGGAATCTGTTCCAGAGATTGTGTCAGTTTCACTATTTTGTTCCTCATTACAGGCAATCAATCCTAATAAACTAAAGACGAGTAAATATCTCATGAGCGCTAATTTTAATCCAAATATACCGAATTTGATTTTGATGGTTAAGCCCAAATCGTTTGGATTCAATCACGAAACTTCAGGTTCTAACAGTTTTCAAAATGAGTCAGAAAATACAGCTGTTCATGAAATTGCTAGAATTGAGTTTGACCAAATGGTTCAAACGTTTATTGAAAATAAAATTGACGTCACAGTTTTTGAAGATGAAATTAATGGTCTTCCTGATTCTATTTTTCCAAATAATTGGCTTTCACATGTGCCTAAACACGGACTTGTTGTTTATCCAATGTTAACGGAGAATAGACGAAAAGAAGTTCGCTTCGATATTGTGAATAAATTAAAACATCAACTGGATGTCATGAATATTATTGATTTGAGAGCATCCATTGAGGATTCACTTTATCTGGAAGGAACTGGATCTATAATTTTTGATCATGCAAGTAAAAAAGCTTTTGCCTGTATTTCTCCTAGAACAGATTTGAAAGTATTGAATCATTTATGTGAGTTAATAGGATATGATTCTATCACCTTTGAAAGCACCGATCTGAATGGCCAGCAAATCTATCACACGAACGTGATGCTCAGCATTGCTGTAAAGTTTGCTGTAGTCTGTTTGGAATCCATTCCAGATATTTTAGAGCGAGCAATGCTAAAGCAGAGTCTAGAAAGAATAGGGAAAGAGGTTGTAGATATTTCGTATACTCAAATGAACTCATTTGGAGCAAATGCATTGGAAGTTGTAAATCAAGAAGGAAAAAGTTTCTTCGCATTGAGTCAATCTGCTTTTGATGCCTTTTCAGCTGATCAAATAAGTCTGATTGAAAAATATACGACTATGCTACCTATAAGAATTAAGACGATTGAAAGCGTAGGAGGAGGGAGCGTAAGGTGTATGATGGCAGGTCTATTTAACTACCCTAAGTGAAAGACCACTCCATACCTTAAATAGAGCGGTAAATTCAGAAGTATTTTAGGTAAAGGATTATTAACATCATTTACAAAATCGTACATCAACATGATTGAATAATAGGCTCTTCCCATTCCACCAGCATATCCTAAGCCGGCCATGAAAGCTGGTAAATTGGTCCGATCTCCTGCATAAGAGGTTGTCATATCCTCAGCATTGTAAACATCTAATTCTATTTGAGTTATCAGAAATGGTAAGGGCTCAGGTCTGAACCTTCCAAAAACTCCAACTCCATATGAATGAGAAGATATTGATGCACCATTAGTGAAGTTAACCCTTCTTAGCTGATACATACTTGAAACACCTGCTGACAAACCTTTGTAAAGTTCGAATCCTGCGAGTGGAGCTGCGTAAAGATATAGACCGCCACCAAAACTCACTGAAAGATCTCCGCCTACATAAATCCGTTCACGAATTTTCATCATGTCATACTTAGGTTCCTTCTCAGAAACATCAGAAGTGTCAGTATCATATTGCCCAAATACAATGGACGATAAGAGTAAGGATGATATGAATAATAGTTTACGCATCTTCTAATATCTTCAACAGGCTTTCGTAATGAATATTGTGTTTACCATCAAAGTTAATCATTTGAAAATTAAGTCGCAGGCCGTCAAAAGCGCGGTAATGTTCTTTTACTATTTCTTGTGAGTAGTATTCGTCTTCATTTCCGAAAACGAAATAATTTCGAGAGGCCATAAATTTTGAGGTGTACTTTTTCTCCATATCTGGAGGGAATACTGTCGCCCAAAGAATAAATGTTTCAAAGTCATGATTGCCATGTGCCAACCACCTTGATGCCGTTGCCCCACCTTGAGAAAAACCTAAGAGTGTAGTTTTTGAAAAAGAATATTTTGCGTTCAATGAATCCAGAAGAGTGTCTAAAAAGGAGATGTAATCTTTAATGTCATGCTCTCTGTCTTCTTTGGTCATCCAAGAAGCTCCAACTCTTCCGCCGGTTCCGTTTTGATAGTATCTATTCAAACCTTCGGGGCAAACTACCACATACTTGGATGAGTCTAAAGCCTGAAATTTTTTGATAAAGAATTCGGCTAAGTGTCCGTATCCATGCAATGCAATGATTAATTCTTTTCCGTCAGAAAGCTCTCCTTGAACAAAGTACCTCCCCGTTTTTTGAAATTCAATATGATGCTCAGTTAAGTCCATTTATAAATTTACTTGTTTCTCTTAGTAATATTTCTCTCTGCTCTTTATGAGGTGCATGACCACAATTGTCAACCTTCAAAGGTGTTGATTCTCCTTTTGTAAGTTCACATATTTGATCAACTTGACGCAATGTTCCGTACTGATCTTGCCTACCTTGAGCTATCAAATTTGGCGCCAGAATGTTTTTAATTTCATTCTCAATACTCCATTCCTTGAAAGATTCATCTAGCCAGATGTCATTCCACGCATGAAATACTTCTTTGTATTTTTCTCCGTGGTACTTTCGTAAACCTTCCATCTTTCCTTCTGAAAGAAATGGTCTCGCTTCCAAAACTCCTTCAATGGTCACGATCTCGTTAAATGCATGAGCGGCCTCGGTAATTATTGCTTTTGGCTTTGAAGGGTGACTTGCGGCATGTATTAATGCAATGGATCCTCCATCAGAATGACCATAAACAATGAAATCTGTCAAATTGAAATGATGAATTAAGTCGTTCAATTCTTCAGCGGCGAGATGAAGATAGTTCGCTTTTCTATTCTTTAAGGAGCCAGGTGATTTTCCATACCCTGTTCTGTCATAAATTATTCCTTTGCAATTAGTAAGTTCACAAAGCTGCTCAGGATAATCTTTCCACATCTCAACACAGCCTAGTCCTTCATGCAAAAAAACAATTGTCGTTTCTGCATCTGGGTTTCCGACTTCTTTCCAGTTTAAATTCATCATAAAAAAACCCTGTCTCGACAAAGTCTAGAACAGGGTTTAAATTTTATATTAAATAATTTAAGATTTGATACGCTCAGAGTATTCTCCTTTTCTCGTATCAACTTTAATTTTATCTCCAGTATTAATGAACAGGGGAACTCTGATTTCAGCTCCTGTACTAATTTTCGCAGGTTTCAAGGTGTTTGTGGCAGTATCTCCCTTTACGCCAGGCTCAGTATAAGTTATTTCAGACTCAATAAAAGAAGGAAGTTCAACCGTCAGCGGAAGTTCTTCCTCGGCATGATATTGAATAGTACAAATAATGCCTTCACTTAAAAATTGAGGGTTATCTATCATGTTTCCCGGAATGAAAACTTGCTCGAAAGTCTCTGTGTGCATAAAGTGAAATCCATCCTCCTCTTTGTAGAGATACTGGTACGAACGCGTTTCAATTCGAACAACTTCAATTTTATGTCCAGCTGAAAAAGTGTTATCAATTACTTTTCCTGTTTCAATATATTTCAATTTGGTTCTGACAAATGCAGGCCCTTTACCAGGTTTAACATGTTGAAATTCAACAACAGAAACAATCTTCCCGTTGTACATCATGCATAATCCGTTTTTTATATCTGAAGTATTTGCCATAAGTTTTTTTACATTGGACCTTTAAGTATTCCTCGATCCGAATTTTTTATGAAATTAAGAATTTTATCCTTTATAGGACTATCCTGAACTTCTGATTCAATTGCTGCTATACCAGCATTCGTTGCGTTGTTTAACACAAACAATTGTCTGTATGCATCTTCTACAATCTTTACGTCCTCATCTGAAAAGCCTCTTCTTCTTAATCCGATAGCGTTAACACCTGCGTAAGTCAATGGCTCACGTGCCGCTCTAACATAGGGAGGCACATTTTTTCTAATCAAAGATCCACCTGCTATAAATGAGTGTTCGCCAATTCTGATAAATTGTTGAGTTCCAACTTTTCCTTCAAGTATGACATAGTCTTCTAGAATATTGTGTCCTGACAGGCCAGTATAATTGGCAAGAATGCAGTGATTACCAACTTGGCAATCATGAGCAATGTGAACATATCCCATTAACAAACAGTTGCTTCCAACTGTCGTCTTCTTCATGTCGTCCGTTCCTCTATGAATTGTAACACATTCTCTGATTATAGTATTGTCACCAATTTCAGCCGTTGTGTATTCCCCATGAAACTTTAAGTCTTGTGGTACCGCAGATATTACAGAACCAGGGTAAATTTGGCAATTTTTACCAATTCTAGCGCCAGGATAAATCGTGACATTTGGTCCTATATGAGTCCCATCTCCGATTACAACGTCATCATAAATGGTTGTGAAACCTTCAATAGTAACGTTTTCTCCAATTTGAGCATTGGAATCTATTTGTGCAAGTTTACTTATCATTCAGTTCTATCTTTTACCACCTGCGCTAGCATTTCTGCTTGCATCACAGGTTTTCCGTTAACATAAGCTGTTCCTCCCATGTTAACTAATCCTCTTCTCATTGGAGAGAGTAATTTCAATTCAAATACAAGGGTATCGCCAGGGCGAACCATGTTCTTAAACTTAACGTTGTCAATCTTCATAAAGTATGTGGAATACAAATGAGGGTTTTCTACTTTAGATAAAGCGAACACTCCTCCTATTTGTGCCATTGCCTCAATTTGAAGAACACCGGGGAAGATTGGATTGCCCGGGAAGTGCCCTGTAAACTGAGGTTCATTCATTGTAATGTTCTTTACACCGACTATGGTATCCTCGGTAATTGACATCACCTTGTCTACTAGTAAAAACGGGTATCTATGCGGTAGCATACTTTCTATGGCAACTATGTCATACAAAGGTTTTGCTTCCAAGTCAAACTCTCTACCTTCTCCTTCTTGTTTCTTGATTTGTTCTTTTAACAATTTTGCAAATTCCACATTTCCTCCGTGACCTGGACGAGCAGCCAAAATGTGAGCTCTAATCGGTCTTCCTACTAATGCTAAATCTCCAATGATATCCAATAACTTATGTCTTGCTGGTTCATTTTCAAAATTTAATGCAGTGTGATTCAAAGTTCCAATTCCATCATAAGAAACAGATAAAGCTTCTTTACCTAACAATTTTGCTAATCTATCAAGTTCTTCTTGCTTGATATCACTTCTTTCAACCAACACAATTGCATTGTCAAGATCTCCACCTTTTATTAAGTCATTTTTAGCAAGGTATTCTAATTCTTTCAAAAAGCAGAATGTTCTACAATTTGCGAATTCAGGCTCAAAATCTTCTATTTTGAACATAGCAGCGTGTTGTGTTCCCAAAACTGGAGAATTATAATCTACCATTACGGTAATTCGATAATTTTCGTCAGGAATAGCTAAGAACTCAATACCTTTTTCAGTATCCTCCCACTTAATGTTCTCTGTGAGCTCAAAATAGTTTCTTTCGGCAGTTTGCTCTACTGTACCAACAGCATTGATTGCATCTACGAACAACTTGGAACTCCCATCCATAATAGGGACTTCAGGGCCGTCTAATTGAATGAGGGCGTTGTCAACTTGAAGAGCATATAGTGCAGCTAAGACGTGCTCAGTCGTATAAACTTTAGCTCCATTTTGCTCAAGTGTAGTTCCTCTTGCTGTCGAGACTACGTTATCGGGGTCCGCTTTAACTATCGGTTCACCTTCAACGTCAACTCTCTGAAATTTGTATCCGTGCTTATCCGCAGCAGGCAAGATTGTTAAGTTTACAGTTTCACCTGTATGTAAGCCTACACCACTTAATTTGATTTCAGACTTGAGGGTTCTTTGCTTTTCAGCCATTTGATTTGTTCTTTTCTTTAATGTCTTCCAATTCTGCCTCTAGCTCTCTCAGTTTATTCAAGATATAAGGGAGTCTTCTGAATCCCATATATGATTTCTTATAATCTTCGGCTGCAAATGCGGGTGACCCCAATAACATTTCGCCTTCTTTTTTTGTTCCTTTTCCAATTCCAGATTGAGCTCCAATCATGGTGCCATCTGCTAAATCAATGTGTCCAACTATACCAGCTTGACCACCAATCATCATGTTTTTACCGAGTTTGGTAGACCCAGCGACACCAACTTGTGCTGCCATCACTGTGTTTTCCCCTATAACTACATTGTGTCCAATTTGAATGAGATTATCTAATTTCACTCCTTTTTTGACAACTGTAGAACCTAAAGTAGCTCTATCCACTGTTGTGTTTGCCCCAATTGAAACGTGATCCTCTAAGATAACATTTCCAATTTGCGGGACTTTTTTATAATTGTTTTCTGAGTTTGGAGCAAATCCAAAACCATCAGCACCAATGATAGAACCTGAGTGCAATGTGCACGATTTTCCAACTTGGCAATCTCTATAAATGTGGACCCCACTATAAACAATAGTTCCGGCTCCAAGATTTACATTGTCACCAACATATGAGTGGGGGTAGACGTGAACGCCATCTCCGATTGTTACATTCTCACCAATATAAGCAAATGCCCCTATGTAAACATCTTCTCCTACATTTGCGCTCTTTGAAACATGCGAACCTTCTTCTATTTTAGGTTGTTTCGCAATTGCTTGATCATACATATCCAATAATTTGGAGAATGCTGAGTAAGGTTCGGCAACTTTAATCAAAGTACATGTAGACGGTACCTCCTTTTGAGGTTGGAAGTCTTTTCCGACAATAACAATGGAAGCCCCTGTGGAATACAAGTGGTCTTCATATTTTGGATTAGCTAAAAACGAGAGCGTACCCGCTTTACCGTCTTCAATTTTTGAAAGACCAGATACAATTGAAGATTGATCTCCAACGATATCTCCTTCTAGTAAACCAGCTATTTGTTCTGCGGAAAATTCCATGTAATCAAAATTAACAATTTAATATGCGTTGCATTACCCAGAATAACGAAGTTTTCAACAAATGGTTTGGCACAAAAGTGGATTAAATCAATAACTTATTCATCAACACTTAGATAGCAAAAACAATATTTTTCTACTGGAGTTGAAAGAGCAGCAATATTTAAATTGTCTGAAGCTTGAGCTAAGTCTTGGATTTGGCCATTTCTAGATAATATTAAAATCTGTTTGGACTCGTCATTATAGGCACTATTAATCAATTTTTCGGTTTGAAAGAAATAAACAGATTCTTCATCCGAGAATCCTAATTTCTCTTGAATTTTCAATTGTTTGTTGAGAACGTAATCGTTGTCAAAGGGAATTTTTGATATTTCTGTTTTGAAAAGCTTTCTCGAAACAATTGCATGGCAAAGTTTTGCCAGGATTTTGTCGTCAGCAAATTGCCATGTTTTTATCGCGCTGATCAAATCGTTGTCATCAATGAGCGAGAAATGTTGAAGTAATTCGGCATTTGAATCAAAATCTTCTATTGTCACCTCTTTTTCTAAGAATGTTTTCAAAAATGGACTCGCGAATAAATTCTCTCCAGCATTAAAGAGTTCTTTTGCTCGCCTCAATATTTTAATCAACATGTATTCGCTTGAAACTACAGTTTTGTGCATGTAAACTTGCCAATACATTATTCTTCTTGCCGAAATGAAATTTTCAATGGAATAAATTCCTTTTTCTTCAATAACTAGTTTGTCATTCACAACATTTAGCATGGTGATGATTCTCTCACTTCCAACCACTCCCTCAGAAACACCAGTAAAGAAGCTATCTCTTTGCAAGTAATCTAATCTATCCATATCAAGTTGAGAAGAAACTAATTCATGCAGAAATGATTTAGGGTAATTATCTGTGAATATTTCAATAGCCTTTGTAAGCCTACCATCATATTCAGCGTTCAATTTGCGCATAAACAGCAATGACATTTCTTCATGATTGACAGACTTCAATAATGAATGTTCTAGTGTATGAGAAAAAGGTCCGTGACCGATATCATGAAGCAAAATCGCAATTATAGCGGCCTGACTTTCATCTTCCGAAATTTCAACTCCTTTTTTCTGCAAAACAGAGATTGCTTTGCGCATCAAGTGCATAGCCCCTAATGCGTGATGGAATCTTGTGTGATTGGCACCTGGATACACCAGATGTGAAAGACCTAATTGCTTAATTCTCCTTAAACGTTGAAAATAAGGATGCTCAATTAAATCAAAAACTAATTCGTCCGGAATTGTAATAAATCCGTGAACTGGGTCGTTGATTATTTTTCTTTTGTTCGATATGCTACTTTGCAAGCTCAATTGATTAAATTACACGCTAAATTAATATAAATATGGAAGGCAGAATACTTTGGGCAGATGATGAAATAGATCTTTTGAAGCCACACATTCTTTTTTTAGAAGAAAAGGGCTTTGAAATTGATACCGTAAATAATGGTTCTGACGCTGTGGATATGGCAGAAGAAACGCATTATGACATCATTTTTCTAGATGAAAACATGCCTGGACTTAGTGGGTTGGAGACTTTAGCTAAAATTAAAGAACACAATCAGAATGTTCCAATCATAATGATCACGAAAAGTGAAGAGGAACATATAATGGAGGAGGCAATTGGAGGTCAAATTTCAGACTATTTAATAAAACCTGTTAATCCAAATCAAATTTTACTTTCACTTAAGAAGAACCTTGATTCAAGAGATTTAGTGAGTCAGAAGACATCTTCAGATTATCAACAAGAATTCAGAGAGATAGGTATGAGGCTGAATGATCGCATGGATGCGGCCGAATGGGCTGAGATTTATGATGAATTAGTTCGTTGGGAAATAAAATTAGAGAACTCCAATGACAAAGGAATGAAGGAAGTTCTTGCTATGCAGAAGAAAGAGGCTAACACGCAATTCTGCAAATACATTGATAAGAATTATGGTGATTGGATTAATAATGAAGATGATGACGCGCCAATCTTAACGCACCAATTGCTTTCAAATAAGTTGATGCACCATCTTAAACCAGGAAACGACCCTGTATTTTTGATTGTCATAGATAACCTTAGATATGATCAGTGGAAAGTTTTAGAACCAGAGATTACTCAATATTTTAATGTCGATAAAGAAGAAACATTTTACTCCATATTACCCACAGCAACTCATTATGCTCGAAATGCTTTGTTTGCAGGCTTAACGCCATTAGATATTGAAAAGAAGCATCCTCAATATTGGAAGAATGAATCTGAAGAAGGCGGGAAAAATATGTTTGAAAAGGAATTACTACAAACGAATTTAGATCGTCATAGAAAGGATATTAAAATGTCTTATAATAAAGTTGTAAAGCTTGATTTTGCTAAGAAATTGGTTGAGCGATTCAACGAGCTTTTACAAAATGACCTGAATGCTGTCGTGTTTAATTTCGTAGACATGCTTTCTCATGCAAGAACTGATATGGAGGTTATTAAGGAGCTTGCAGATGATGAAGCAGCCTATCGTTCACTCACGCTGGCCTGGTTTAATCACTCTCCTTTAAAGGATTTACTTAAGAAAATTGCAGAAAAGGGATTGAAGGTCTATTTGACGACAGATCACGGAACAATCAGGGTTAATAATCCTGTGAAAGTGGTAGGAGATAAAAATACAAATACGAATTTGAGGTATAAAGTTGGTCGAAATTTAAATTATAATGAGAAAGATGTCATTGTGTCAAGTGACCCCGAAGGGATTAGATTGCCTAAGGAGAATGTCAGTTCACAGTTTATCTTTTCAAAAGAAAGTGATTTCTTCGCTTATCCTAATAATTACAATTATTACGTGAAGTTTTATAATGACACTTTCCAGCATGGAGGTGTTTCGCTAGAAGAGGTTATTATCCCTTGGATAGAGTTAAGTGCAAAGTGATATGTTGAAATTTGAAGAAGTTGGATTGGCAGATTTGAAAGATGTTGCTCAGAAGATTTTGGATCATTTAGTCCATTCTAAAGATAAGTTCATTCTCTTAAATGGAGAAATGGGGGCTGGTAAAACGACATTCACTTCTGTTTTAATGGACCTAATGGGAGTAGAGGACCATGGTTCTTCTCCTACATTTTCTATTATAAATGAATATTTTTCAGTAAATTATGGTAAAATTTATCATTTCGATTTTTACAGAATCGAGAATGAAATTGAAGCATATGATATTGGAATTGAGGAGATTTTCGAAGAAGACGCTTATTGCTTCTTAGAGTGGCCACAAAGGATTCAGAACCTTTTGCCCCAAAATACCGTATCGATTAACATTACAATAGAAGGACAGAAACGTACCATTGAATTAACTGAATTATGACAGATCCAGAAACGCTCAAATCATTAATGACAGAGGGAAGTCTGTTGCCACAGGAAGAAATGTTGGCGATAGGGAAGAAGAAGGGAAAATTAATGATAGGTATCCCGAAGGAGACCACTTATCAAGAAAATAGAGTGGCCTTGAACCCTGAAGCTGTTCAATTGTTGGTTAACAATGGTCATAGAATAGTGGTAGAGTCTAAAGCTGGAGTTCAGTCAAGATATGAAGATGTTGATTATTCTGAGGCTGGAGCTGAGATTACACATGACAAATCAGAGGTTTTTAAGGCAAACATTATATTAAAAGTGGCCCCTCCAACAGAAGAGGAGATCGAGATGATGCCTGGAAATCAAACTTTGATTTCAGCGCTTCAATTAACATCTCAACCAAAAGAGACTTTGGTGAAGTTGATGAATAAAAAAGTTACTGCAATTGCCTGGGATTACATTCAAGATGAGCACAATATATTCACAGTAGTTAGAGCTATGGGAGAGATTGCAGGCACTACATCAATTCTGATAGCATCTGAATTACTTTCAAATTATAACACGGGGAAAGGAATTATGATGGGGGGAGTCGCAGGGGTTAAGCCGACAGAAGTTGTTATTTTGGGAGCCGGAACAGTTGGTGAGTATGCCTGTAGAGCTGCTTTAGGATTGGGAGCTTCAGTGAAAGTGTTTGATAATTCAATTTCAAAATTAAGAAGATTACATAACGATATTGGTCAAAGAGTTTATACTTCAGTAATTCAACCAAAAATGCTTGAAAAGGCAATTATGAGAGCTGACGTTGTTATTGGTGCAGTGAGGGCAGGTTTAGGAAGAACACCGTGTATCGTAACAGAAGCTATGATTGAAGGAATGAAGCCTGGGTCAGTCGTGGTTGATGTCAGTATAGATCAAGGTGGATGCTTTGAGACGTCTAAATTGACAAATCATACGCAGCCAACATACATTGCACATGATGTCATTCATTATTGCGTTCCCAATATCGCGTCAAGAGTTTCAAGAACAGCGTCTATTGCACTTAGTAATATTTTTTCACCTTTGGTGTTGAACATGGGAGATGCAGGTGGGTGCAGAGAGATGATTAAAAAGGATCCAGGATTTAGAAGTGGTGTGTATGTTTACCAAGGTAAATTGACCTCTGAAATTCTCGGAAAAGTATTCGACCTTCCTTTTAAGAATATTGAGCTACTATTAGCGGCTCTTTAAACCTCTACCAAGCAAACAATGGTCTCGCGGCCATCATCTCTTTTATGTCTGACTTAATTAATCCAAGTTTAGATTCATCAGTTGAATTCATGATAGCGGTATCGATATAATCCACGATCTGAGGTATTTCTGCAGTTGTAATTCCTCTAGACGTAATCGCAGCAGTGCCGATTCTGATTCCTGAAGTAACGAATGGTGACTTGTCATCAAAAGGCACCATGTTCTTGTTTACGGTGATTTCTGCTGCTCCCAATGCTATTTCAGCATCTTTACCAGTGATGTCCTTCGAGCGTAAGTCAATAAGCATTGAATGATTGTCGGTTCCACCAGAAATTATTTTATAACCTCTCGTAATAAGTTCCTGAGCCATTAATTGTGCATTGGCAACAACTTGTAAGCCATATGTTTTGAAAGATGGGTCAAGTGCTTCACCAAAAGCAACAGCCTTGCCTGCAATTACATGTTCTAATGGTCCGCCTTGACTTCCTGGAAACACAGCAGAATCGAGGAGTGAACTCATCATTCTTAGTTTTCCACTTTTGAAAGTAACTCCATATGGATTTTCAAAGTCATGTCTCATCATGATAACTCCACCTCTTGGTCCTCTAAGAGTTTTGTGTGTCGTTGTTGTGACTATATGACAGTGATCTAATGGGTCTTTTAATATTCCAGTTGCAATTAACCCAGCTGGATGCGAAATATCAGCCAATATGAGCGCACCACATGCATCTGCAATTTTTCTAATCCTAGCATAATCCCAATCTCTCGAGTATGCTGAAGCACCAGCGATAATTAATTTTGGAGACTCTTTCATGGCAACTTCTTCCATGTTGTCATAGTCAACTTGTCCAGTTTCTTTATTTACGCCATAAAAGTAGTTCTCGTATAGCTTTCCTGAAAAATTGACCGGAGATCCATGTGTTAAGTGACCACCATGAGATAAATCAAATCCTAAAATTTTATCTCCTGGTTTCAAACAAGCCAACATTACTGCAGCATTTGCTTGTGAACCAGCATGAGGCTGAACATTAGCCCAGGTCGCCCCAAATAATTGTTTAAGGCGATCTATAGCTAAATCTTCAACTTGATCCACAATTTCACATCCACCATAATACCTTTTATGTGGTAATCCTTCAGCATACTTATTTGTGAGGATTGAACCCATAGCGGCCATTACCGAGTCACTTACAAAGTTCTCAGAAGCAATTAGTTCTAAACCGTGAAGTTGACGATTTTTTTCTTGTTCAATTAAGTCGAAGATTATTGAATCAGTATTCATAATGGATTTTTTTATAAAGATATTAATCGATTTTGGATGTCGGAAAAAATTTGAATAAAATAAACAAAAACATAAGTGGCATAAAAGATTGACCAAGTCCCATTAGGGTTCTCACAATAGGGTAGATCTCATTTTGAACTGAGAACACTACGCCAATAGTATAAAATAATCCCGAAGAAGCTAACAGGCCCGCGAACACTAAGATGACGGCCTTTGAGTATATTTTATTTTGAAATTGAATTCTTATGATCAGATAAGTGATCAGACAAAAAAGCCCAAGGAAGATAAAAGTTAAAATCCACTTATAGATCAAAATTTCATTTGGCGTCCACTCCAAAAGATAATAGAATTCTTTTCTTGCTTGATTTGCCCTCTTGTTTATTAAGGTGAGGTAAATCCAATTGATGTTACCGAATAAGTACTCTCTTAGAAAACCAAGGAGAACAATGGAAAATGAAAGCGATATGATTTTAATCTTTGTCTTCACTTAACGCATACTTTTTTGCAAACCAATACCATAATAAAAAGATAATCGCATAAACGAAGATTGTGAAGGTGTATAGATGGTTGAAGTCTAGATATTCAGGATAATGATTGCCGATCATCACTAGAGCTGCTACCCTCAATATATTGGCAATATGAACGATTAAGAGGCCCATTGGCACAAACCAAAGTTTCACCTTATAGCTAGCAGGAAATGCAATGATAAAGATTGAAAAAATTGAGAACAATTTGAAACCATTACACTCATCACCCACCCAAATACCACGGTAGTTCAATCCATCCATAAAGAGGACGACATGATCACTTTCAATGTCAATGTAGGTTGGAACGTTGAAAATGTTTAAGAATTTTTGGGTCAACTCTACTATGTTGTAGTTTAGATTATAATCCCAATTGGTATTCGTCTTAATGACAAAGTAGTAGAGTAGTATCCATACTATGTAGAGTCCTCCGGCGTACAGAATGAATTGTACTGCTTTATTTCGTAATAAATTTTGCATCAAAAAAAAAGAGCTATTAAGCTCTCATTTTTTTTCGGTGGTCATTAATTTTTTTTGCGCCCAAAGCAGCTCCGGCCACAATGAGGAATCCAAGTCCTCCATCAACAGGCACACATTCAGGATCCCAACACGGAGGTGTAGAGCCTGTTGACCCACCACCTCCTGGAGGCGGCCCACTTGAGGGTTGTGCAAATAATGCCAAGTTAGTCGCCAGTCCTATTAGGACTAAAATTACTCTATATATGTATCCTTGGATTTTCATAATTTCTTAATTATCGGGCTAAAGTACAAGTTTTTTGCTAATTCTTTGACTTTCGAATGTAATCGTCAAGATGTGCATTCCCGAAAGGTTAGAAGGTAATGTGATTAGATTGCTTCCAGAGTTAATGGTAGCCCTATCCGAATAGACCTCTCTTTGGCCTAAAACATTTACTAAGGATATTGAAACCTCTTTTCCTGCCGCCGAAGTGTTTTGGATGTCAATCATGTTCGAAATTTGAACGATTGTCAAATCATCTTGGCTATTATCAATCCCTAAAGCAGCTTGAACTATGTAGTCATTTGCATCTGAATTAGATAAGATCAATGTAAACCTTTCGTCATTTAATCCTTCGTTAGCATGGAATACATAATTTAACTCTTCTTTCATGTTAACCACATCTCCAGTTTGCTTATCAACTAAGTATACATAGATGTAATTATTGAATGTTTCTAAATTAGAAGCGCAGATAGTGTGATAACCTTGATTTTTAATCATTAGGTGCATAGGAAGAACCTTGTTCTCTAGGTCACGAGAGATGAAATTCTTTCTGACATATTCTGTTTCAGTGATGAAGGATAAAGACGGTGATTTTTGATTTTCCATTTCCAAATGAGAAACATCAAACTGGTCTATTCCGTTATCGCCAATTGAAGAGATTAATAAACTAGATTTACAATTATAAGTGCTACTGTTTTCTGATAATGTAAAGTAGATTGATTTATCCGGGACCGCTGTTCTGATGAAAGCAGCATCCAGAGTTGTTTCTTTTACATCTTGTGTAAATGTGATTGTACCTGGACCTTTCATCCACATTCCTTGACCAATAGCCACAATGCCGTTTGCTAAATCTGGAGTGCTTGAAGTTCCAGTGGTTTTGTCATAATACTGATAGGCACCTGCTGTCTCATCATAAACATAAAAGTAATTTCCAACACCTTGGAATGTGATTGCATCAAAATCAATTGGGCATGCATAAGGATTTCCTTTTGTCTGCCAGTTTGACGACACAGATTCTACAACTGATGCCGAACTGTTCAAAGTTCCAACTGTATTCAAAGTTGTTCCCGAAAAAGAAGTTAGATCATCTGCGCAATAAACCTCATACCCTCTCCCGTTTTCAATGTTATCATTAATCGAAAGAACATCAGCTAAATAGCTTGATTCATAAAATTTAATTGAATTAAAACAGGATCCTTCACCGCAAGCCGTTCCGTCCGGGCAATCTGGACAACTGATAGACAAATCTGCATCCCAGGTGGCAAATTTTGCCCCGACAACAGGAGAAGCTAGATCTCTCCAATCAGCACTCCCAGCTTGAATAAATCTGCGCACTGTGAATAAGCCAGAGGCGGTAAAACCGCTCTCCATTTTTCCGATTCTACCCCCAGTCGATTGAGATGTAGAATTGATGACAAATTCTGATGGTGCTGGATCCAGGATGAGAGCACCATTAGTTGGATTCATTATTCCATTCAGAAGGTATTGTCCTTCAAAGAAATTTAAATCGGAACCCGCAGAATTGTTTAGTGTCAAATTATTGAATGTGAAGGATTGACCCCCAGGGTCAAGATATTGAACATCATCTCCAATCAGAGCTAGAGTTCCATTGTTGAAAATTACAGGAACCGTCATATCAAGATCGCCAAAGTTGTTAAGAGTAACATCTAAATCCATATTTAAGGTTCCATCAATGGATAAGTACTTTGCGTTGGCGTCTATGTCAACATTTACAGTATGTCCAGGCATGATGTAAACTTCGTCATTCGGTGTAGGTATACATCCGCAATCCCAAGTGGTTGTTTGTGACCAGTTATTAGTAATGTTTGTCGATTCAATAATCAACTCTTGTTCAAGACCAGCTAAGGTGAAGAAGTCACCATCATTCAAGTCTACATTGAAGGTCACTGTTTGTGCTCCTGAATTATATATTCCTGCCAATGGCGTAACGTCAGCAAAGGTCCCATCTATATCAAAGTTAGAATCGACTAAAAGGCTATATGATGTTGAAGCTCCAAAGTTGTTAGTCCCTGTCGATAAGTCAAATACTATTGAAGTTGAACCCACATCACCAGTTTCACCAGCTCTCCATGTTCGGGTGAATCTTTTATGAGTTGAAATAGTTGCAGGAAGGTCAGCCGTGGTGAATTCACTTAGGGTGTTATTTGTATGGCCGACTAAAAGATATTCATTTGATGTCATTGATAATGGTGACTGCAAAGTAACAATTCCAGCCCCCTGAGAGCTAGAATGACTATTTGTGCCGTCATTTCCGATACCAATTACACCTAAATTATGAGTTGCTTCGTAAGCGTAAAAGTCACTTGCGGTTGCCAAATTATATTTTGCTGCCAAATAATTTTCAACAAGAACGCGTTCGAGATCATTCAATGCAGTGTTGAAAACAACTAACTCGGCAACAAAACCATTTAAGAAATAGGCGCTTAAATTATAGTTGTAAGCACCCATTCTAGTGAGGTTGTGCCCACTCTCAGCAATGTATGGGTTCGGATTGTTAGATTGGAGAGAACCTTCTTTGAAAGCGCTTACTCCAGACGCCGAATAATGCGCAGACATGAATGAAGCACCTCCTAAATCAGAATGATTAGTCACAATATTATTTGGGCTTCTATGTTTAGAATTTAAAAGATTGTTATTGTCATTCGAATAGATAATCCACTTGTCAATTTCATTTGTATATCCAGAACAAATAATAGTTTGACGAGTGTTTAAGGCCCTTTGATAAACAGTGAACACTGTGATTTCATTACCATCCAGACCGGATACAGCTCCACCTTCGAGGTAATCGTTACTTCCGTCAAACGATATCACTGGTAAACCGTTAAGCCCAGATGAGGTGAAAATAGGTTGATTTATAGAATTATCTTGGCTAAGATTATTTGAATTACCCGAAACATCCGTAAAAATTGAGACACCTGAACCGTTAAGTAACCCTAATTTGTTAGCGTCAAACCACATTTTATTTTCAGCAGAGCTCCCCACGCCACCTGGCCCAGTTTGAGCAAAAGTACTAGAAGAAATTAGAAATACAGCTAATAGCTGACGTCTTAGAGTTAAAGTGTTGAATTTTGTCATTCAAAGTAGGTTAAATGGGCTTAATTAATGTGTTAGTTATTCTATAACGAACCGAAGATACTTATTCTGGGTCGCTTATCCAAATTAATGAAAGTTGTCTGTCTTCAATTGGTTCAACGTCCTTTAATCTGTGTTTTACAATCAAAGGAAAGCGTGTGCTACCATTAAGACGTCTCATGTTTTCAATTGGTTGTATTTGAATGTCATTTTTTCAAAAAAAAAAAAAGGTAGACTTTTTCGGAAGTTGTTTTTTCTAATTATTGAGAATGGTCATTGATTCGAAACTTAATCGTCTTTTTACCGTAACTGAACACGGATGGTAGATGAAAGAGGCTTCAGAGATTAAAATAATGATGGAATGAACAAAGAAAAGAAAGCATCAAATAATATTGTTGACATTAAGGACTTCCTGTTCCTTTGGAGATTGATAAAGAAAAATATTGGTTTGATAATTATTATTCCAATTATATTCTATAGTCTAGGTTACATCTATTCTTACCGCCTCACTGATGTATATGGCGCCAAGACACAATTATTGTTAAAATCAAATGAAACGTATGATTATCAAGATCAAATTTACCAGGGTCTAGGTGCTTATGAGTCTTTCAAAGATGCCAAAAATCAAATAAGAATCCTGCAATCTCGAGATCTTATTTTGTCTGTTGTCGAGAAAATGGATATCAATGTGTCTTATTTTGTCGTGGGAAGGGTAAGAAGAAAAGAAGTCTTTGGGACACTTCCGTTCCATGCAAAACATAAAGCCTTCAATGCTGAATACGTTAATGAAAACCCTATTAAAGTTATTGTCTTAGATGAAGATTCGTTTCAGATTGAATATGCAATTGGAGAGCAGCAGAAAATGATGATTGGAAAATTTGAAGAAGACCTTATAACTCCTGATTTTAATTTAAACTTGACTAGAAACTACGATTTAAATGAATCTAACATAAGCACCGTTATGGAGTCCGAGTACGAAATTGTATTTCATTCAAATGAATATCTAATGTCTCATTTTCAATCTAGAATGAAAATAGAAAACATTGAGCATACCAGTATTCTTGAAATTCAAGTGACAGATGATATTGCAATCAGAGCCAAAGTTTTTCTGGATACTTTGGCTGCAGAATTTATTGATTACTCCAAACGAAGTCAATTAGAGGTTAACGCAAATACTTTAGAAAATATTGAAAAGCAAATAACTGAGGTCCAGAATATTCTTATTTCAATAGAAAGAGAATTGCTTAATTACAAATCAGACAATGATATCTTGAATTTATCTAAAGAGGAAGAAGTCTATTTTGATGATTATGTAGGTTATTCTGAACTAAATAGGGCTTTAAACGTTAAGCTTTCTTCTGTTGATTTACTTGAAGACTACATCCTTAATTCAAAAGATGAACATCTCTTACCGCCTTCATTCTTTATTCTCGAAGGTGACCTCTATTTGTCCGGTAAGGTCAGTGAGTTTTATGAGAAACAGCTTACAATTTCAGAGAAATCAAATAGTATCTCAGAAAATCACCCCCAGATTGAACGTTTAAAAAGAGAGATGGTGGAAATAAGAAAGGATATTCTTACGTATTTAAAAAATGTTCGATCTGCTCTGGATAAGAGTCTAATTAATAATAGGAAAGAAATTGAAAAATATAAAAAAGAAATACAAGGAATACCTGGTTCCCTACAAGGCGTTCAGAATATACAAAGAGAATTGGATGTGAACAATAAGATGTATTTATTCTTATTAGAAAAAAAGACTAACACACAGATTGCAAAGGCGGGTATAATTCCTCAGGTTCAATTTATAGAGAAGCCTTCTTCGAGTGGATTAATTGGTCCAAATAGAAGTCGATTAAGAAATTTATTCTTGCTCGCAGGCCTTTTGATTGGTCTGGTTGTTGCCACTGTGAGAACCATTTTTTTTGAAAAGATTGAAAACATTGAAGAGTTAGAGCGAATTTCTAATCTGCCGGTATTAGCGGGTATTCCGTTCTTGAAAGATCTTCAAAATGGATTTGTAATAGTTGATCAACCGAAAGCCCAAGTAACTGAAAGTTTCAGAACATTGCGTTCAAATGTTTCGTTTTTCACGAGTACGTCAAAAACGAAAAAAATTGTAGTGTCTTCTTTCTTTCCAGGTGAAGGAAAAACATTTTGTTCAACTAATTTTGCAGCAATTTTAGCAAGGTCAGGGAGTAGAGTGTTGCTGATAGATATGGATTTACATAAACCAAGGGTGCATAAAGCTTTAGATTTAGAGAATAGTCAGGGAGTTACCAATTTTTTAATTGGGAAATCTGAAATTGGATCGATCATTAATAAAAATGTAATTGAGAATTTGGATGTCATTACCAGTGGAATAATCCCCCCTAATCCTTCTGAATTAATAGTAAACGACAAAAACAAAGAGCTCAATGATTATATTGATGAGAACTATGATTTTGTGATTATTGATACACCTCCATTCGGTTTATTAAATGACGCCTTAGAAATTTCGGAAAGAGCAGATGTTTTTTTAGCAGTGACCAATACCAAATTTACTAGGAATAGAGGTATTCCAGTTATTGAAAAAATGATTGGAAAAAATGATAAGCTCCAAACTGGCTTCGTTTTAAACGGAATCAAACAGTCAACCTTGGGATATTATTATGCGAAATATTCATACAAATACAGCTATGGCTATTCGTATAATTATGGTTACGGCTATGGCGAAGAAGATAAAGATTAAACCACATATTAGCAATTTGTTTCATTTCGAGTGTTATCTCAAAGGTAAGTTCAT
>JBLFXO010000024.1:0-20251 GCA_047609865.1 Arenicella sp. | reverse complement strand
GGAGAAAACTCTTTTAAGACTTCAATACTGTCGTCATTACTTTCTAGCCTTGATACTTCAGAACTATAAATATTTATAATCTCTTTTTTAGCTAATGAATTCAAAGAAGAATCTGATGCTCCTTCTATCACCAACTTTTTCTTCGCGACAGGATGTTGTTTGCCATCTTTCCATCTGGTGAGTTCAATAAGTTTTAATAAAGCATCAACTTGCTTAGCGTTCTTTTTTTGTTCTTCTAAGATGTTCAGTACATCAGAGAGCTGTTCTTGCGATTGGATTCCTCTATCAACTTCTACATATGTTGAGAACTTTGGAGAGTACTTGGCGTTGAGTTCTTCAGAAACGATTGCCCTCTTCGTTTCAATTAATTTTTTAATGAGTGGTTGGATGGTTTTGATTCCAACTATTTCAGCAACTTCTTTTAAAGTCAATTCATCTTGAACTTGAAGCGCCTCAACTATTAAGAACTCTTTATCGCTCAAACCTTCATCTGACCTGTCAAATTCGGGATGCAATGAAAGCTTAGTTTCACTTGCCAATTTAAAGTTTGACGGGAGGGAGGCATTCATCACATCTCCAATGTCAGCCATGTAATACTCTGAAATCCAATCCCATAGTTGAAATTGTTTTGGGGTCACAATCGGATGGTCATCTAAAATTGCCTCTACATATTTTACTTGATAATTCTTCGGGACTTCTTGGTGAATCTCACGAACAATTGCGGTGTAATACTTAGCCTTGCCTAAGGGAACAATAACTCTTTTACCTATACCAATTTGCTCGTTTAATTCAAACGGAACTCTGTATGTATACGTGTTAGGTATGCTTAATGGTAGAATTACATCTACGAAATATGTAATTCGCTCGGACACGAAACGAAATTAAGGTTAATTTTTTTGAGATTGGAAGGACTTTGGCTTTTATTCTGACCAATTTCCAAAACCATTTTCGAGGTTGTAAATTTCAATGAATCCTTTTTTAGCTAAAAGATCTCTGGCTTTGCCACTTCTAGTTCCGCCATGGCAATAGACAAATACAGGAACCATAGGGTCAAGGCGATCTAACTGAGTTGAAAAGTCCTCCTCATTAAAATTAATGTTTTGAGATCCCTTGATATTGCCTTCAGCATATTCTTCAGGAGTTCTAACGTCTATCAATATTCCCTTTTTTTCCGCCAAGTAGCTGTTGAAGGTTTCATTATCCAAATCTCCTACAGTTTGAAGTTCAAGTTCTGAGATTGACTCAATTGTTTCTTCGAATTCTGAGGCCTCAATAGAATCCTGATTTGTAGAATTTGATGTTGGCGTGTCAGATACTTCCTCTGAAGAGCAAGAGAATAAAAGACAAAAAGGTATAAAGTATAAAATTTTCATAATTATTATTTACCACCTAATAATTTCATTGACTTAGAATAAAACCTGTATGTTATCCCTGCTGAGATCATTTCAGGAGACCAAACTGAAAGTTCTACATTGAACCCAAGATGTTCATAGGGGAAGAAATTAAACCCTCCCAAAGTTACTCCAGTAAAGAAGTTCGCTTTTTCAGGAAAAAATCTTCTTGCAGGGTCAGGAACTAAGTTAGGCTCATGGAAGTAAAATGTAGCACCTATTTTCAGTTTTATATAGTATTCAAAAAATTGTCTGTGTAAAATCGTAGCTGAGGGTGCAATAGAAGTGTATATATATGTTCCTCCATATTTTTCTCCTCCATAACTCATATTCATATACTGAAACCCTAAATTAGCGCTCAAAGTAATGATGTTTCCAAAAACAAAGTCATGTGTGTATGAAACGGATGGTGCCCAAGATTCAAAATCCATTTTAACCATGCCTGTATCATTAATTCCTTCTTTTAAAATATAATGATCAAGATGCTCACTTGAGTATCCAATACTCAATTTAGACATTTGGTTATAGATTGAATTGTATTCTTGAGAATAACAAAACGAGAGCAAAAAACAAAACACAAGTGATAAACCAGTTTTCATGCAACAAAAATAAGGATTATTTTATATTTTACACTTATCATTTCGTGGCATGTAATTTGTAAAGAGATGTTTTGAAACGTTTTGTCACTTTCAAACGTAAACAGTGATGACAAACTTTAAAAGAAATACTATGAAAAAGAAATTAGTTATAACATTAGCTGCAGTCGGAATCTTATTTGGTTCTAACTCTGCCACTGCTCAAGTAGAACAAGGAAACTTTTTGATTGACGCTTATGTTGGTGGCCCAACAAGTAATGTAACGTCTATCTATACTTCATATACGGACTACAAAACGGTAGGTCCACCAATTTCCTTTGGAGCTAGATTTGAGTATATGGCTGCTGATAATTTCGGAATTGGAATAGACGCAAATTATGCGATTACAGGCTCAGAATATACCGCAGATAGTTCTAACCTTTCAATTTACGCTAATGGCACAATAGTGAAGCGTGAGGTTAACAAGTTAAGAATTATGGTTCGAGGAAATTTTCATTTTGTACAAACTGAGAATCTTGATGTTTATGGTGGACTGGGAATTGGATTCAAAAATAAAGCAAGAACTTTCTCTTTAAATGGAGTTGAGACCCCTCATATATGGTTAATTGCGAAACCACTTCCAATTGCCTTTAGAGCTGCATTTGGATTAAGATATTATTTCCATCCAAATATTGGAATCAGCCTAGAAGCTGGCGCTGGTGGTGGCGGACTACTTCAAGGTGGACTAGCTTTAAAATTCTAAAAGCTTTTAAAAATTATATTAAGGCCTTTCTCTTAACGAGAAGGGCTTTTTTTTTTACATTTGATTTAATGTCGAATTACATTTCCATAAAGAATTTAGCTCCTGATGATAGGCCCAGAGAAAAGCTGATGGAAAAAGGGAAGGCAACTTTATCAGATGCCGAAATTCTTGCTATTCTAATAGGTTCTGGATCTAGAAACAAATCTGCTGTTCAGCTTTGTCAGGAGATTTTGGGTGATGTAAAAGGTGATTTAAATGCATTGGCGAAATTATCTATCCAAGATTTAATGAAATACAAGGGGATTGGCGAAGCAAAAGCTATCTCAATTGCCGCGGCATTAGAATTAGGAAGAAGAAGAACGCCAGAATCTTTTGACAAGACAAAGGCAATAAAAGGAGCAGGAGACGTTTTTAATCTCATGAAACCATATTTCATTGATAAAGAACATGAAGAATTTTATGCCGTTTTCTTGAATAGAGCCAACAAGGTAAAAGCTATTGAACCTATTTCAATTGGAGGATTTAGTGGAACTGTAGCTGACGGAAAAGTTATCTTTAAAAGAGCTTTAGAAAAATCGGCGTCCTCAATGATACTTTGTCATAATCATCCTTCAGGAAATTTAAAACCTTCTAAAGCAGATATTGATTTAACTAATAATTTAAAATCATTCGGAAAAATGATTGATATGCCTGTCTTGGATCATCTGATTATTACAGATGAATCCTTTTACAGTTTCGCAGACGAAGGAATCCTTTAAATGAAAATCATAACAGTCATAGGGGCAAGACCTCAAATTATAAAGGCGGCCGCAGTTAGTCGGACAATAAAGAACCATCATTCTGAACAGCTGGAAGAAGTTATCGTGCACACTGGTCAGCATTATGATGAAAATATGTCTGAAGTTTTTTTTAATGAATTGAATATTCCAAGACCCAATTATAATTTAGGAGTAGGTTCAGGCCATCATGGGGCTCAAACGGCAGAAATGCTTAAAGGAATTGAGGACATCATTTTGAAAGAAAAGCCTCAAGTATTAATTGTTTATGGTGATACGAATTCAACTGTGGCTGGTGGATTAGCGGCCACAAAACTTCATGTTCCCTTAATACATATTGAAGCCGGCTTGCGCTCTCATAATAAAGCAATGCCTGAAGAAATAAATAGAATTACGACTGACCATATGTCTACGCTTTTATTTTCTCCGACCATCCAAGGAATTGATAATTTGAAAAATGAGGGCTTTTCTTTGGAGAACATTGGGCCATTCTCAATTGACAATCCAAAAGTTTATCATTGTGGAGATATCATGTATGATAACTCGAAACATTTTTCAAAGGTCTCAGAGCGAGATTCTAAAATATTAGAGAAATTGGCAATTGAGAAGTTTATTCTGGCCACTGTCCATAGAAATAATAATACAGATGATCCTGTTAGATTGAATTCAATCTTTGGCGCATTATTAGATATTGCAGATCAAAATGACATAACTGTTGTTTTACCGCTTCATCCTAGAACCAAAAAGATGATGGATGTGAATTTGGAAGATAGATTGCAGGAGCGAATTCAAGCATCTGAACAATTTAAAATAATAGAACCAGTTTCCTTTCTAGATATGATTGCCTTAGAAATGAATGCGGAAATGGTTGTTACTGATAGTGGTGGTGTGCAAAAGGAAGCTTTCTTTTTTAATTGCCCTTGTTTGATACTGAGATCTGAAACTGAATGGGTAGAAATTGTTGAAAACGGAAATGCAATAGTTGTGGATGCTGACTATGATCGAATTGTTGAAGGATTCAAATTTCTCTCAACAAAAACGGATTTAACTTATCCTCCCTTCTATGGAGATGGATCAGCTGCCGAGTTTATTTGTAAGGAAATATTGAAACACATTTCATGATAGGTGTATTTTGCGTCAACCCAACGAACCGTCTCCGATTTGTACTTGACTTTATGTTTAAGGACAAAGGGCAAGAGTATAAGCTGATTTCTGAGGAAGAAGAATGGGAGAAATTTGAAGAGGTAAGGTTAAACTATTCTGTATTAAATGTCGATTGCGAATATTCGATTGAACCTTCTGGTCTACTTTCTGATTCAAAAATTGACGAAAACCTAAAACTAACAAGTGAAGGTGATAACTTGTTTTTAGCGGCTTATCCTGATAAGCTTGGGATAATTTTCTATGTTCTTTCTCGATACGAAGAATACCAGGGATATAAACCTGATCAACATGGGCGTTTTACAGCAAAAATGAGTCAACAGTTTGAGCTTGATTTGCTACAAACTCCTTTTCTAGATCTTTATGTGAAAGAGATATGGATTAAAATGAATTTGGATTACAATTCAATTCAAGAAAAATTTGAATGTGTACCTTCTTTCGATATTGATGTTGCCTGGGCTTTTAAAGGGAGACCAATTTGGAGAACTCTTGGTGGAATGGTAAAGAAGATGGGTGATGGTCGATTGAAAGTCATTCTGAACAAGAAGAAAGATCCTTATGATACATATTCTTATATCGTGAGTGTTTCAGCGAAGGTCAATCGTATAATTTGCTTTGCCTTACTCAGTGATTATGGAAAGTTTGACAAAAATATTCATTGGAAAAATGAAGGATACCAATCATTATTAAGAGGGTTGAACTCCTCTGGTGGAATGGGGATTCATCCCGGTTATGAGTCTCACTTGAAGCCGGATGTACAGAAAGAAGAAATCGAAAGATTAAAAGAAATTGTCGGTCATGAGATCCATAAATCTCGTTTTCATTTTTTAAGATTCGAATTACCAAAGTCTTATGATATCCTTGTAAAGAATGGAATTAAAAAGGATTATTCCATGGGATATGCTGATAGCTCAGGGTTCAGAGCTGGAACTTCATTTCCATTTTACTTTTTCAACCTTGAAACAAACAAACAAGAGGACCTACTCATCTTTCCTTTCGTATATATGGATTCTGCATTAAAAGACAATGAAAAACTGTCAACTGATGAGGCTAAGATCAAAGTAAAAGAACTTATTGATAAAACTGCAAATGTGGGAGGGCTCTTCATCTGTGTCTGGCACAATAGCTCTGTGACTAATAAAGGGGAATGGGAAAATTGGTCTGAGGTACTCGATTTGACGGTAGATTATTCACTTTCAAAGAAGAAATAATGAAAGTTTTATATCTAGCTTTTTTTCTAATCCTTTGTTCTTGCATTGATCATGGTTCAAATTCTAACGATTCAAATGAAACCGTCCAATTGTCTGAAGAGCTCGTGAAAGTGAAGTATGCCGAAGGATTCAAAGTTGACTACAATGAGAATTATACGGCCGTAATTTCTCGTTCAATCGCAGGTAATGATAATTTTAGTGATACCATTAAGTTGATTCATTCTGAATCTGGAGATTTATCTGGGAAGTCTATTTTATCTTCTCTTAGTTCCATTAACTGCCAGTCAAGTACGCATTTGGCTTTCATTGATGCACTTGACGCACTTTCTTTAGTTAGCGGCCATTGCGGAATCCAATATATTTCAAATGAAAAAGTGAAAGGTGTCTTTAAAGCTCAAAAAGTTGAGGAAATATGTTTGGGTGAAAGTGTTTCAATCGAACCGCTTTTATCGACCAATCCTGATCTGTTTTTGGCTTATCCTTTTGCAAAAGAAGAAATACAAAACATTGAGTCTAAAGGTGTCCAAACCTTTTTGATTGCAGAATATCTAGAAACTCATCCTTTAGCGAGACTAGAATGGATAAAACTTTTCGGGGTTCTTCTACAAAAAGAAAAGGAAGCGAATCAACTTTTTGCGACCTATGAAAAAGAGTATCTAGAACTCGCAAAAGAAGAGATTGATACGACAAGAGATTTTATTCTCAATTTACCATACGGTGATAATTGGTATTCACCTTCTGCTAACTCATTGCTGGTGAAACTCTGTGAGGATGCAGGATTTAGTTACTATTACAAAGATGAAGTAGGTACAGAGAATATGCTGCATAGTACTGAGCAAGTATGGGTTGACGGTACATTTGCAGAGTATTGGATCATCATTGCTGACCGTCCAGATTCATTTACTAAAGAAGAACTTATTAGTGAAGAGGCAGTTTATGGTAACTTCAAATCAGTACAAAATAACAAAGTAATTTTTTGCAGCTCGGCAGATTCTGATTATTTCTTTAGTGGTGTCATTGAACCACATATTATCCTGAAAGATTTGATTCATTGTGTCGAACCTTTTGAGGGCTATTCACCTAAATATTTTCATTTATTGAATTAGGTTAACTTTAGGGCATCAATGAAATCTAAAAGAGATATCGTCCTTTTGATAGGGTTACTTTTTATAGTAATTTCCCTCCTCTTTTTGAATGTTGGATTTGTTGGAACAGAAATTCCTTTTTCCGATACCATCTCAATTTTATCGGGTGAAAAAAATGTAGGAAATAGCTCTTGGTCTTTTATCATTGAGCACCGCTTAATTAGGTCTGTTGTTGCAATAGCAGGAGGTGGAGCTTTGTCGATATCGGGATTAATACTTCAAGTCTTTTTTAGAAACCCTTTGGCAGGACCAGGAGTGTTAGGAATAACTTCCGGTGCTTCACTTGGTGTCGCTGCCGTAATCATGGGAGGCTTTGCTCAGAATGCTGGTGATTATGTTAATATCACAGTCTTAGCTGGAATCACGGGAGCTTGTTTAGCCCTTTTTTTATTGCTTTTCATTTCAAAATTTGTAAAAAACCAATTAACGCTTTTAGTTGTTGGATTAATGTTAGGCTATTTCGTTTCGGCTCTAGTCAACATTATGTTTCTTTCAGCTGATCAGTCTGAAACAAGAGAATATGTCATCTGGGGCTTAGGTAGCTTTGCTGACGTCAATAGATTAGAACTCATAGCCTTTGTATCTATAATGACAATTGGGTTTGTCTTTTCCATGTTCTTATCCAAAGGTTTGAATGCGCTAGTTCTCGGAACAGAATATGCAAAGAGTGTAGGAATCAATATTAAATTCTTGAAAGTTGGAATTATCATTGTTACAAGTGTCTTAGCGGCTGGAGTGACTGTGTATTGCGGCCCCATAAGTTTTATAGGAATCGCCGTTCCGCAACTCGTGCGCCTCATTTCAAAGTCATCCAATCATATATGGATAATTCCAATTTGCTTTTTAGGAGGAGGATTTTTGGGAATCATGTCTGATATTATTGTGAGATTATCAGACAATTCACTTCCTCTAAATACGGTGACAGCCCTTATTGGTGCACCAATAATAGTTTGGACCATAATTAAAATGAATAGACAGTTTGCTGGCGTTTAAAAACATAGAACTAAAAATAGGAGATCGACTTTTACTGAAGTCTGATCAAGTTTTGCTTAAAAGCGGCATGGTGGCTCTTGTTGGGAGAAATGGTGCCGGTAAGTCTACACTCTTAAGATCAATTTTAGGAGAAAAGCAAATGTCTTCTGGCCATATAGAACTTGATGGCAAATTAATAGCCGATTACAAGTCAAAAGAAATTGCCAAAAAAATTGCCGTGGTATTTTCTAAACCACAGTTGTTTGGAGATCATTCTGTTTTAGATGTGATGCTCTTAGGTAGGATTCCACATCAAAATATTTGGGGAGGTAATTCTCAATCAGATATTCAAATTGTAAAAACGATAGCTAAAAAGATATCCGTAGATCATTTGTTGGATAAGCAGTTTCAATTGCTGAGTGACGGGGAAAAGCAATTGGTAATGATTGGTCGAGCTTTAGCTCAATCAACAGATATTATTCTGTTAGATGAACCTGCCGCATTTTTAGATGTGGTGAATAGGAGCGAAGTAATCAAATTGCTTCAAATCATTGTAAAGACGGAACAAAAGTTAATTATATATTCAACACATCACGTGGTCAACCTTGAGCAAGAGTGTGACTATTTATTATTGTTAGATGATCAAAGAATGAAATTTGTCAAAGACAGGTCCAATTTTAAAAATTCCATTCAAAAGGCATTTAATATTGAATTATGAAGTTAACACTGCACACCAAATTGCCTCTAGGTGAACTCAAGATTTCTCATAAGACAATAATGACCTCTGTTGGAAGTTGCTTTGCAGATAACATTGCTGCAAGTCTTCAGAATGATGGCTTTAACATTGAAGGGAATCCTCTTGGTATATTATACGACCCAATTTCAATCAGAAATGCGGTTAAAGTAGAGTTTGATAGAAGTCCTGCTTCGGGTGTTTCATTCGTGAAATCAGCGGGGCTTGTAGATCTCAACTTTCATTCTTCTATAACTGCAGCAACAGAAGAAGAACTTGCAGAAGAGATTCTGTCGAGAAAAATGAAATTCTGGGCAGGTGTTCAAAAAGGTAACATCATATTTGTCACCTTCGGAACAGCTTGGGTATATAAGCACATCAAGTCTAATACGTATGTTGCAAATTGCCATAAATTACCCGCTGAAGATTTTGTAAAAGAACTTCTTGATGGTCAAGATGAATACATCAAATGGATGTCAGAACTCTCAGCTTGGCAAAGAGTGAATCCGAAAATTAAAGTAGTTTTCACGGTAAGTCCTGTTCGGCATTCAAAGAATGGTCTTCACGAGAATAATGTATCTAAAGGCATTTTGCATTTATTGGTAGATAAACTAGTCAAGAAGTTTGATTTCGTTCATTACTTCCCTGCTTATGAGATCGTATTGGATGAACTAAGAGATTACCGATACTTCAAAGAAGATCTCGTACATCCTTCGCAATTAGCCGTTGATTATGTTTATGAAAAGTTTGAGGAATCTTATTTTTCAAAGAAGACCAAAGAGGCCAGTAATGTCAAAAGGAAGCTAGTTCAAGCCCAAGGGCATAAGTTCATGAATCCTACCAAGCAACAAATTGATTTTCACGAAAAGTTAATTGAGAGCTTAGAACAGCAATTCCAAAACCTTATTAAATAAAAAAAGTCCTCAACGAAATTGAGGACTTTTTTTTGCAAAGAAAATAAACCAAAACCTATGGCCTATCTAATGATTATAACTTGACCTTCATAAAGTTCTTTTTCGCCATTGCTGTTAGTTAAAACAACTTGCCAAACATATGCAGAACCTGCAGGTAATTGTGAATTGTCATTCATGTTAACACCATTCCATGGTTCATTAACATTTTGTGTCGTATAAACTCTTTCTCCTGATTTAGACATGATGTTCATTGTAAACTGAACGCCATCCATTATTTGAAGTGCCTTCGGAATAAATACATCATTCTTGAAATCACCGTTTGGTGAGAATGCAGTAGGAGCAAGCAGATTGTAATCTTGTTCGATCATAATCGTTTTCTGAATTGTCTTAGAACATCCGTAATCATTTGAAGCGGTTAAGTCAATCAAGTACTGACCAGCTTTTCTAAATGTATATTCAAATCCACTTTGAGTTGATTGCTTAAGCCCTCTAATGTTCCAGTGCATTGCAGTAACTTCTTCAGTTAAATTGATAAAGTTGACCACCGGAATAATTTCCTCAGATTGTTCCCATGAGAAATCAGTTCTAGGAAGAGGATTGACAGTTACAGTTTCCTTCGTCTTGGCTAATAATTCATTAGTTTTTGGATGTCTCACTTCTAAAGAGATAGTGAAGTCACCGAATCTAGTGAACTCGTGATTAGCAGCCATATCAGAACTTACATCTCCATCACCAAAGTTCCAAACATAAATCAAATCTGAATTTGTTTGACTTGGAGTAAAAGTGCAATTTGTTCCTGCGCAAACTTCTGAATTTGAAGTTGTAAACTTAGCATCAGCTTCATAAACAATTTCTTCTTCGTGAGTTACTGTATAAGAAACTCCACCTTGATTAATTTGTACAGTAGGATTTCCGTTTTCAGCTAATTCATTAGGGTCAACTTCATTGTTGTTGCCAGTATTACCATTATTGTTATTGATTCCGGCGTTTACTGCAATGTTTCCATTGTTGTTTGATGGATTCTCAGCAGCGTTATCATTGGCTTCATTAACATCAGTATCGTCTAAGTTGTGAGTTTCAGCTACAATGTGATTTTCTTCTGAATCGATATTATCGTTGTCAGCATAAATTGCTAACTCAGATGAAGTTCCGTTATTTTCTAATTGATCTGAAGCAGTGTCGCCTCCGTCATTAGTAATGTATACTGTAGTAACAACAGCTGCAATAACAGCCGCAGCACCAGCCACCCATTTCCAAGCAGAATAAGCAGGCCCTAATTGGCTGCTAACAGCTTCCCATGCAGCAGGGTTATACGGAGCTTCATACTTTCCAGCAGAATCCTTGATCGCTTGATCAAAAGAATCTCCAAGATTGTTGCTCACGTTCTCCCAAGCTTGCGGATTGAAAGGTGCTTCGTACCCCTCAACTGCTTGTTTGATTATGTTCTCAAATTTGTCCATTTATATTCTTAATGTCGTTGAAATTTCAAACTCAACTGTGCTTTTAATTTTTGTTTAGCCTTTGCTAAATTAGATTTCGAAGTTCCTTCACTAATACCTAGGTAATCAGCGATTTCTTTGTGTGTGAAGCCTTCCATTACAAACATGTTAAAAACAGTTTTGTATGCCGGTGATAAATTACTTATCGCCTTGATGGCTTCTTCAGCTTTTATTTTGGTTTCGTATTCATCTTCTTCAGAAAATGGTACTTCTTCCACAATATTCTGAATTCTCTGGTCATCATCTATCGAAAAAGGATCACGTTTGTTTTTCCTAATTTGATCGATAGCAGTGTTAACCATTATCCTTCTTATCCAACCTTCCAAAGAACCTTCAAAATTGTAAACGTCCAGTTTCTTAAATATTTTTATGAATCCATTTTGAACCATGTCTTGCGCTTCGTCTTGATCTTTGGCGTAACGCATACAAACACCCATCATTTTTCCATAAAACATCTCAAACAATTGCTTCTGATATTTGCGTTTGCCTTTAATGCAACCGTTAACAATTATCTGAAGTTCCTCTTTACTTTCCACTGTTTTACATTTGATAAACGAACACTCCCTTGGTGGGGTTGCCAATAATAGAAAAAAAACAGTGTCTTTTTTCAATATCCGACATAAAAAATTTAAGAATTAAGGCGAAAATTTATTAAATTCGCAGCCTATCTACTTGATAGTAGGTACACTTAAATCACTTATTAATCTATAACAATTAACATAATATGAAAGTTACAGTAGTTGGGGCAGGTGCAGTAGGCGCAAGTTGTGCAGAGTACATTGCCATGAAAAATTTTGCAGAAGAAGTAGTTCTTCTTGACATTAAAGAAGGATATGCTGAAGGAAAAGCAATGGACCTCATGCAAACATCTTCTTTGAATGGTTTTGATACTATGATCACGGGTTCAACTAACGATTATAGCAAAACTGCAGGATCTGATGTAGCAGTGATCACTTCTGGTATTCCAAGAAAACCTGGAATGACTAGAGAAGAGTTGATTGGAATTAATGCTGGAATCGTTAAGACGGTTTCTTCTGCGTTGGTTGAGGCATCACCTAAAGTTATCATCATTGTTGTCTCTAACCCAATGGATACTATGACTTATTTAGTGCATAAGTCAACTAACATCCCTAAGAATAGAATTATCGGAATGGGTGGAGCTTTAGATTCTGCTCGTTTCAAATATAGATTAGCTGAAGCTTTAGGTTGCCCTACTTCTGATGTTGATGGAATGGTAATCGGAGGTCACTCTGATAAAGGAATGGTTCCATTGATTGAAAAAGCTACGAGAAATTCTGTTGTTGTTTCTGAATTTTTAGATTCAGCAAGAATGGATCAAGTTGTTCAAGACACTAAAGTAGGTGGAGCAACATTGACGGGTTTATTAGGAACTTCTGCTTGGTATGCTCCAGGTGCTGCGGTTTCAGAATTGGTTAAAGCAATTGCTTTAGATTCTAAAAAGATGTTCCCTTGTTCAGCATTACTTGATGGTGAATATGGATTAAGTGATTTAGCAATTGGAGTTCCTTGTATTTTAGGGAAAAACGGAATTGAAAAAATTGTTGAAGTATCTCTAAGTGACTCAGAAAGAGCTCACCTTGTAGAGTCAGCAGAAGGAGTTAAGAAAACAAACGGATTATTAGAAGTGAGCGTATAGTTTCTTCAAAATAAATAAAATTTAAAGCCCTGCTTCTTCTGAAGCGGGGCTTTTTATTTTTAATTAAGGTATATTACTTAGAAAATAACGTCTACTTCAATTTATATTTGAGGCAACAGATTGTAAGTGCATTTTTATTAAACCTATTGTCACGCTCTTGCTTGCTTAATCTTTTCATGCAATTTCCTTTGCTCAGGATAGTGCTCTGGATTTCACACCTGAAGAGCGAAGGTAGAGAGATGATCATCCAATTGTTTATTAGGGTTTTGATTCCGGATGGAAACCTACAAAGTTTATGGAAGACAATAAGCGTGTCGGAATAACTAGAGACTATTGCATTTTTTATCTGAAAGAATTGGGTTTGAACTCAAGCAACATTCTGATGCAGATAGCTAGGGAAGTCAATGGAACTTGCGATTTAATTGAAAACTTCTTTAATAGAATTAAAATCACTATTTTCGTGCCCCATAATTCTTGATAATGAACAGATTAATTATTGCTTTAATGGCCTTGGTCATGGTTGCTTGTTCAACTCCTCCTACTGAAGATGTTGTTGAAGATATAATCGTAGAAGATACTATTGTTGAGGTGGTTGATACCATTCCTCTTTTTGAAGGTATAGCATCAAGTTTTAATACAAAAGACTTAATCATTCCTGAAGGCTTTACTTACAAAGTCATTTTCTCTGAGAAATCTGATATGGTTGTTAGAGATGACGGTCAAAAATTCCCAGCAAAAGGAAAACACGACTTATCTGTATTTATCCCAGACCCTGAAAATCCAGAAACAAAAGGACTTCTTTATATCTCTCACGAAACAAGTGAAGCACATGCTGATCTTGGAGATGGAGGAGGAGCTACAGTGTTCTCCTTAGAAATGATTGATGGTTCATGGGAAGTTCAAGGTGAATTTCATCACATTGATTTTTCATCAATTGGATTCACAGACAGAAACTGCGGAGGAAGTCTTGCTCCAAATGGAAACGTCCTCACTTGCGAAGAGACTTGGGGTTACGACAATGAATACTTCACGAAAAAAGGATTGAAGGATAGAGACTTTGGTAACGGCAGACCAATGTGGCAGAATGTTGGGTATGTTGTAGAAGTTGATCCTATTGAAAGAAAAGTAGTGAAGAGACATTTGACAACAGGAAAATTGGTTCACGAAGATATTCATGTGATGGATGATGGTTTGACTGCTTACATCACTGATGATTATAGCCCGGGAGTTTTTATGAAATTAGAGATGAAAGAGTTCTGCGATTATGATAATGGTCAATTGTACGCTTACAAGCAATCTGCGGATGGCGAATCTGGTGAATGGCTTGAAATTCCAATGGATACTACTTCATTAGCGAACTGCAGAAAAATTGCAGTTGAAAAGGGTGCTACTCTAATTATTAGACATGAGTGGTTAGAAGAAATAGATGGTAAGCTTTACATTTCAGAAACTGGTGAAGATTTCTTTAATTGGGATCAATCTTTGGCTGCCGGTGGAACAGTTCCTTCATGGGTTGCTGAGCACTGTACCAATGCCGAAGGACAGTATGATGACGTTTACGGAAGAGTTTTAGAATTCGATCCGTCTACGAATAAGATGAGTTCGTACCTAGAAGGTGGTGTGTTTAGCGATTCTTCGGGTGTTTTCTCCAACCCTGACTGCAATACCTCCGTTACTATAGGTAGAAAGACTTATCTTGTTTTGAGTGAAGACATTAATTGGTGTGATCGAGGAAGAGTGAGTGAAGAAGCTGAATTGAAGAAAGAGTTTTATAATGAGCTCTATTTTTTGGACATGAGTGTTGAGAATCCATCTGTAAATGATTTGATGAGATTTGCGATTGCTCCCCTAGGTTCAGAGACCACAGGTGTGATCTTTTTACCAAATGGAGACATGATAATGAACATTCAACATCCAAAAAGCAGTAATCCGGCACCTTTCAATAAGTCTTGTACCGTTTTAATAGAAGGATTTAATAAAGAATGAAAAAATATTTACTCATAGCGTTAATCGGATTCTGCGGATTATCATCTTGCAATAAAGGAGCAACGAGCCCTTGTGTTGAGACAAAATCCGCGAGTGCAATAGTATCTGAATTTCCTGAAACTGTTAAAGTGGGTACCGTACAAACAATCGAGATAAAGTATATAATAGAAAGTAACTGTGGTGATTTTGAGCACTTTGAAGTGACTCAAGATGGCGCGGCTTTCAATGTTGCAATTGTGACAAAATATGAAGGATGTTCTTGTAAACTTGAATTGGTAGAGAGATCAGCATTTTTTGATGTTGACATTGATTTCCCAGGGGTTTATCAATTTAATTTTTGGTTAGCAGACGGGGATTTTGATAGTCGAACGGTGACTGTTTTTGAATAATTCTTGTTGAGAACTTAAATTCAACCTTAATTTTCTTGTATTCCATTGACTTACATTTGTGTATGTCAATACTTAAAGTAGATAACCTAACACTAGCCTACGGTTCTAAAAAAGTCGTTAAAAATTGCTCTTTTGAAGTTGAGAGAGGGGAGGTACTTGTGATATTAGGGTCGTCAGGTGATGGCAAAACTTCCTTGCTTAAGGCAATTGGTGGATTAATGAAACGCTCAAAAGGAGCAATCACTTTCGAGGATAAAAAAGTTCTAGACCCTTCTGAGCAACTTATCGCCGGTCATGATCTTATCAGATTGGTAAATCAAGATTTCGACTTAAGTGAACATCATACAGTAGAAGAAAATATAAGGCTCAAAATTCTGAAATACGACAAAGAATACCAAGCGCAAAGAATTAAGTCTCTCTTAAGATTGATGAGGTTAACAGCCTTTAAAAAGCACAAATCAACTCAAATTTCAGGAGGTCAACAACAAAGATTATCGATCGCGAGGGCGTTGGCAGATGAACCCGAGATGATCTTATTGGATGAGCCATTCAATCAGTTGGATTTTCAGACTAAAGACAAAATATCAAAGCATTTAAAACGGTATTTGAAAAAAGAGAATATTGCTGCCATAATGGTTACCCATAACGGTCTTGAAGCAATGGAGTGGGCGGATAGAATACTGTACATTGAAAAAGGGAAAGTCAAAAGAATTGATACACCACGAGAGTTCTTTAATAATCCTAAAAGCGAAAAAGAAGCGAACTTTTTTGGGGAATTGAATAAGTTGAAGATTAAAGATAAAGTCGTCTTTTTTAGACCATCATTCTTTGCTGAAAAAAAATCAAAAGAACTTTCACTAAAATTGAAAATTGAATTTATTTCTCAAGAATTTTTAGGATGGTATTCAATATATACATTCTCTAATCATGGCGAACGATTCAGGCTGTTTTCTACTTACGACATATCAGGTTTAAGAGAAATATTTGTGAAACCTTTGGCATTTAACGATTAGAAATTCATCTTTTTTACTTATATTTGACTAGTTATTAATCATTTTAGCTTTTGGTAGAGGTTGAAAATGAACAGATTATGATTGGAGATAATTTAAAATTATTGAGAAAACGCAAGAAAGTTTCTCAAGAAGAGATCGCTCAAGACCTAGGCTTGACGCGTTCTTCATACAGTGGTTACGAAAATGGAGTAGCCGAACCGAACCTTCAAACTTTAATGAAGTTTAGCGAGTATTATAATTTATCACTCGATAAACTTATTAAAAGGGATTTAGCAAAGGTCACTGAGAATGAATGGGATAAAATTGACAAAGGTATTGATGCTGACGTTGAAGGCAAAAATGTTCGAATTATCGCAATGACAGTTGATTCTGATAACAACGATAACATTGAGTTGGTTCCAGAAAAGGCCAGAGCAGGTTATGCGACCGGCTTTTCAGATCCTGAATTTATCTCTGTACTGCCAACTTTCCAATTACCTTTTTTAAAAAAGGATAGAAAATATAGAACCTTCCCAATCATGGGAGATTCAATGCCTCCTGTTTCAAATGGGTCATTCGTTATCGCAGAGTACGTTGATAATTGGAGTAACATCAAAGATGGATACCCTCATATTGTAGTAACGTTAGATGATGGAATCGTTTTTAAAAATGTATATAAGAGACTAACTGATAGTCAGTCGTTTCAGCTTTGCAGCACGAACCCTGCCTATGAACCTTATGATGTTCATGCGAACAACATTGTTGAGATGTGGAGATTTGTAAACTACATTTGCAGTGATGTGCCATCTTCAGAATTTAAAGAGAGCGAATTAACTGCTGCTATTTTAGATCTTCAGAAAGATGTTAAGCATCTTAAGAATGTTTATGTCCCTAGAAAATCATAGAGATCCTCTTGCCTTAAAAAAAGGCATACTTCTTTGATGAAAATAAAATAAAACCGATATATTTTATCGGGCGTGAACTACTACTATCGTTTAATAACTCTACTCTACTCTACTCTGCTTGCTCATTTCATTGTCCTGCTTCGGTCAAAGAGGTAAATATGTCAGTTTTCAGAATATTGAAACTGCTCAATTTGGTGAAGAAAGTTTAGGAGGCCAAGTTTGGGATGAAGATGGGAACTTTTGGGCGAGAATCAAAAATGGAATCGTCAAGCATAACGGCTACACCAAAAAGAATTTCTGTTCGAAGGACAAATGAAAAACAATATAGTGCTGAAAGCGTTGGTAGCATTCTTAACGCTTCAGCCAAAAGGGCTCGAATAAAAAAATGTGTAACACCACATATGCTTAGACATAGCATTGCAACGCATCTGTTAGAAGACGGAGCGGATTTGAGGTACATCCAAAGCCTTTTAGGGCATAGCAGTAGTAAAACGACCGAAATATACACTCAAGTAACCTTGAATCATGTTAAATCCATTCGATTTCCTAAATTAGAACTTAAACAGATAAAGGAAATATAGGTAATTGTTACATATATTAGATTGTTGGCAAACATTCACAAATGAAGAATAAAACAATGAATAAAATACTTCTAATTGCAACATCTCTATTCGCTTCATTGTATTCTTACTCTCAACATAAAAAAGACATCTCATGGGTAGAGAATAACATAACCAGTAAAGTCCATATTGAAGGTGAACGTCCAACCAACTACAGCATTCTCCAAAAAATGGAAGAATATAGCGTTCCAGGAATAAGCATTGCTATCGCAAAAGATGGAAAATTGGTCTATGCTAAAGGATTTGGAATCGCTAACTCAAAAACAGGATCAAGTGTTGATTCAAACACTCTTTTTCAAGCAGCTTCGATTAGCAAACCTTTGGCTGCTTTGTCTATATTAAAACTGGTTGAAAAAGGCAAAATAGATTTAGATGTTGATGTTAATACCTATTTAAAAGCATGGAAGATTCCTGAAAATAAACATACTATAGATGAAAAAGTAACCTTAAGAAGAATTCTTAATCATACTGCTGGCATTACCGTTCACGGTTTTCCTGGATACAAACCAACAGATGTTTTTCCTTCAACAATAGATGTTCTTAAGGGAAAAGGAAATACTCCTGTTATAACTGTGGATACCATTCCTGGTAGTATTTGGAGGTATTCTGGAGGTGGGTACACCATTATTCAACAAATTGTAAAAGATGTAAGTGGATTTGAACTAGATGAGTACATGGAGAAATACATTTTTCTAGAAATAGGAATGATTGAGAGTTCATTTGAACAGCCAATAGATGAATCCAAATCCAAGATTGTAAGTGGTGCATATGACGAAAAGGGGAAACTTTACAAAGGTGTATGGCATAATTATCCGGAAATCGCAGCCGCAGGTTTATGGACAACCCCTTCAGATTTAATTAAATATTGCATACATATTCAGAACATTTTTAATCGTAACAAAGAAGGGGTGTTGACGCAAGAAACAGTAACAGAAATGCTAACTCCACACAAAAACAACTGGGGCCTTGGTCCTTCTTTAACAAATGATGGAGATTCATTACGGTTTGGACACGGTGGTAAAAATGCAGGGTTTACCAACAATATGACAGCATTTGTCCATAAAGGAGACGCTATTGTAGTAATGACTAATGGAGACAATGGTCGTAGTATCATTGATGATGTTTTTCGAGCAGTATCTACCTTCTATGCATGGAACATTGCTAATTATGTCACTGTTAATCCTATTTCAATTGATAAAAAGGAACTGGTAAAATTCACTGGTAAATATTCTTACCCGGAGAATGGAAAACGTGTTTTCCTAAATGTAAAACTGAAAAATGGTCAACTTGTAATGAAAGATCCAGCAGTACCTGATCCAATTCTTCTTACTTGTTTGTCACCCTCAGAATTTATCGATTTAGACAGAGGGATTACTATAGACTTTAGAACCAATGAAGATGGTAAAGTAATTGACTTCTTGTGGAACAAAAAATGGGTAAACATCAAAGAAGATTAATAAAATGATTTGCCAACAATATCTAAACTCCATAACCTTGCCTACCAAACCGATATTGCGTAGTTTAGATGGAACGTTGGCGGTAATATGAAATTTACACTTGATTTTATCAAAAAAAACATGAATATCAATTCTTTGCTTTTACTTCTCTCGACAATTTTTTATTTGTGCTCCTGTGGAGAAAAATCAACTAGTCGCGTAACTGAAAAAATTGTCGAAACTAAACCAATAGAAATCGTTCAACAAATCAACATCCAGGAACAAACCAGAGAAACACAGAGTTGCCAGTGTGGCGAGCATAGTCTCAGCGTAAATGGGGATATGGTCTATGATGAAAAACTAACGACAATAAAGTCGAGTGGAGACGTCTATTCCTATACTGACTTTTACGCGGCAGTTGATAGTTCTACCGTTACTTTTACTTCCGTTTTCTACCACGGGACGGTGCTTGCTGCTGTAGAATACAGGGAGGTAGGTCTAGATCAAATAGATTGGTCTCATTATAATAAAGAAAAAGGATGGGATGAAGTAAGCGAAGTCAAATTCGGTGAAATACAGTACTTGCTAACAATTGAGCTATCTGGTAACCAATCATCTGAAACAAGCCATGATATTTCGTACGACTGCAAAACGAATACTAAAAAAGAAGAATACAACAGTGAAATTTACACCGTTTTTCGCAGTTCAGAAGGAGCACAGAGTTTTATTAAGAAATGTGTCCAAATGCGAGCCAAATAGTTGTGAAATGCCTAGTAGTATTGGGTGCAACTCAAGTGCCCAATTAACTAGCTACAACAATTAAGCGCTAATGAATTGCGGTAAGGCTGCAGTTCTTTGGAGCGTGTGTTGCATTCAAGCTCTCGGGGTCAAAATAAGCTATGGGGATTCAATGATTTTTTCGGCTGCTTTTTTGCTGAAGCAAGGCCGTTTTACAGCAATTACTTCGCTTTTGTTAGCATTCAAACCATATTATTTCACCTATTTGCTGCGTAGATTCGACCTTGAAGTGTCATCTGCTCCTCAAATTTTGAATAGCGCTCAATAAAACCAGGAACCTCTCGTTTTGCACGTTCAATTAACGTTTTTGCTGTTTTTGATTGAATTA
>JBLFXO010000023.1:0-20363 GCA_047609865.1 Arenicella sp. | reverse complement strand
CCGCAGTGATTTTTTGGGCGGCTCTTCAAGTTCCAGGTGTTAATGTAAGTGAAGAGGTCTCTGTCGGAATTATATTTATGTTTATTCTATGGATTTATAAACTCTATAGACCTATTAGACAAATGGCAGATAGATTTAATGTTCTGCAAAGAGGAATGGTAAGAGCAGAGCGAGTATTTGAAATAATGGATAGAAAAGAACATATTGATGCTTCTGGTCATAAAACGGATGCTGATTTTTCAGCTTCTATTCAATTCAAAGATGTCTGGTTCGCCTATAATGAAGAGGAATGGATCCTTAAAGGAATTGACTTTGAAGTTCCTGCTGGGAAATCAATAGCGTTGGTTGGAGCTACTGGAGCGGGTAAGTCTACTATCATTAATCTGCTGACTAGGTTCTATGAATTCCAAAAAGGAGAGGTCAACATTGGAAATGATTCAGTTCGAGATATTGAGTTGAATTCTTTGAGAAAGAGTGTTGCCATTGTATTGCAGGATGTCTTTTTGTTTTCTGACACCATCTTAAACAACATCACTTTAGGAGATGAAAGTATTTCTAAAGAACAAGTGATTACTGCAGCTAAAATGTGTGGAGCACACGACTTTATTGTGAGTTTGCCCAACGGCTATGATTACAATGTAAGGGAGCGTGGAGGAGTGCTGTCTGTAGGGCAAAAACAGTTGATTTCATTTATAAGAGCTTACGTTTACAATCCTAAAATCTTAATTCTAGATGAAGCTACAGCAAGTGTTGATTCCGAATCAGAGGAGATGATTCAAAATGCAACTAGGGAGCTTCAAAAGGGGAGGACTTCTATAGTTATAGCTCACCGCTTGTCTACAATTATTAACTCTGATGAAATATTGGTAATTGATGACGGACAAATTCTTGAGCGAGGAACGCATCAACAACTATTGGATCAGGATGGGCAATACAAGAAGTTGTATGAGCTCAACTTCTCTTAGCTACATAGGATTTTACAAATGTATTGAGAAGCACACCGATAAGGATTAGAATGATTCCGATACTAGTCATTAACCCCAAGTTTTCATCAAATATAAAAACCCCAGCTGCGACAGCATAAATTGCACCTACATATTTTATTGGCGTAACGCGTGATGCACTATCGGCATGAAATGCTCTTGTCATTGAGACCTGTGCCACTTGTGTTAGTAGACCAATTCCAAGTAAAATTATCCATTCGATTCCAATGGGAATAACGAAGCCTGTTGTTAGACAAAGTATTAAGGTAATAGGAGTGGCGACTAAGGGGAAATAGAGTACAACGGTAATCGGTTCATCAGTTTCTCTGCATTTCATAATTGCGTTGTAAGCAATACCAGAAATGATAGCAGACAAAATTCCTAAGCCTAACCAAAGTGGATTGAAATGTAAATTTGGATCCTTAAAGTAGCCGATTATTGCAACGCCTATAAGGGACAACATGAAAAATATCCATTGGTAAGGTTCAACTTTTTCTTTTTGCAACTTAATAGCGAATAGGATTGTGAAAATAGGAGAGAGGTATTGAACACTTATGCTAATTGCTAAGGGTAAATTTTTTAAAGTGAAAAAGAATAACGTAAGTGCAGTGAAACCAGCAAAACCTCTGATAAGCAGCCATTTTTTATTGTTTCCGAAAAAAGGAATCTTTTTGGCCTTGATTATACTGGTACAAATTGCCAGAGATATTATTGATCTGAAAAATACAATTTCAAAAACAGGATACTCTTGAATTTCAGGAAATAGTTCAGCTGAATTCGTCAATATTTTGACAAGGATATTTATCAGCGCAAAGCATAGAGCTGATAAGAGCATGTATACTATGCCTTTATACAATTTAGATACGAACTCCGATTACGCAAATGTCATCCAATTGCTCAAGTCTGCCCATCCATTGATTGAATACTTTGTTAATATGAGCCTCTTGCTCTTCCATTGGTTTGTCATGAATTTCAATAATCATATTTCTGAAAGCTGAGTACTTGAATTTTTTTCCTTTCGGCCCACCAAATTGGTCCATATATCCATCAGTGAAAACATAAATGCAATCACCTTTCTTAAGCTGAATTGAATGCTCTGTGAAATCTTTTTCAGCAACATATCTTCCAATCGGTTGCTTATCGGCTGTGATAATTTCAAGCTCCCCATTCCTAACGATATACAGGTCATTATTGGCTCCAGCATAAGTGACAACATTAGTCTTCTTGTTAATTGAAACTAATGCAATATCCATTCCATCTTTGACCTCAGTCTCTGACGTTTGGAAAGTTTCAATTACTAAGTCTCTCACTTTATTTAATATGTCGGCAGGGCTGTGCAATTTAAACTCACGCACTGTCCTGTTTAAAGCATTGTTGCATACCACACTTACCATTGCTCCCGGCACTCCATGACCCGTACAATCTGCGGCAGCTAGCAATACTTCGTTTTTATCAGAAGTCTCCAGCCAATAAAAGTCACCAGCCACAATATCTTTAGGACGATAATAAAAGAAGGTCTCATTCAAATGCATACCTATCAGATGCTTGGTAGGGAGAATAGCATTTTGGATTCGTTGAGCATAAGTGATCGAATCTGTAATTTCTTTGTTTTTATATTCGACAAGTTCTTTCTGCTTCACCACTTCATATGTTCTTTGAGTTACTACAGATTCAAGATGTCTCTGGTTTTCAAGAAGTTGTTTTGTTCTGAATCTAATTACCAAGAAAATTATTAGGGCACCTAAGATTACATATAAGGTGTACGCCCACCAAGTTTCCCACCAAGGCGGATGAATAACTAAATGGTATGCAATTTCATTACTCCATATTTTCGAATCACCAATTGCACGAACTTTAAAGAGGTATTCTCCACTAGGAATATTTGTGTAGACAGCTTTGTTGTCAGATAAAATTGGGCTCCACTCATCATTATGGCCTTGTAATTTGTACTGATACCTGACCTTATGAGGAGCTGACCAGTCTATCCCGGAAAAATAAAATGTAACGTGATTCAGGTAATAAGGAAGTTCTAATTCTTTTGGAGTATTTGTGAAGGCTTCCACTTCAGTAAATTTTATCGGATTCAATTTTTTTGAACTCGTTTCGCTCAGGTAGTGATCGTGTCTGGTAGAATCTTTTAATTTTCTATAATCAACAAATGTTTGATCAAGTCTGATATCTGTAATTTGTAAATATGGAGGCTTTTTGATTTGCTCATATTTGGTCAAGTCTAACATTGCGAGGGCCTTTCCAGTTCCCCACCATAATCTATTTTCATCATCCAAACAAACAGAGTTGGGATAGAAGTCAGAACCCTTAATTCCGTCCAATTTTCCGAAATTTGTGATGACAACTCCGAGACTATCATCAATTGAAAAATTATTCAATCCTTTTTCAGTTCCAAGCCAAAGTTCACCATTGTTATCTTCAATGATAGACCAAATGATATTGTTACTCAAGCCGTCTTTCGTGTCATAAGAAATGATGGTGTCAGTGGCAAATTTATTTAGGCCTGAGCCTTCTGTGCCCACCCAAATTGTCCCCTCTGAATCTTCATGGAGAGAAATAACGAAATTATCACTCAATCCTTCTCTTGTTGTGTAATTCGTAATGTTTTGGCCATCAAATATGGTCAATCCTGCACCTTTGGTTCCGAAATACATCCGACCAATAGAGTCTTGAATTATAGACTGAACAGTATTATTGGCAAGCCCTTGTTCTTCAGTAAAGTGACTAAAAGTATATCCATCATACCTGGTAATTCCATCTAAATAAGTACCAAACCAAAGATCGCCTAATTCGTTTTCATAAATGCATAAAACATTGTCACCACTCATTCCGTTGGTAGTATTGTAATTTGTAAAGGTTTCTCCATCAAATTTTGATACACCATTTCCGTCAGTAGCGAACCAATAATTGCCTTCCATATCTTGGTGCATTGCTCGTACCTTATTTAGGCCAAGACCTTGTTCCTCCGTATAATGTTGGAATGTTTTTCCGTCATATTTAGACACTCCATTATTTGTTGTGAACCATAAATATCCTTCTTGATCTTGGTAGATGTCTCTAACAATGTGGTCATTTAAGCCTTGTTTTTCAGAATAGTTTTCAAATGATCTTTCATTGTAAACATTGGCTCCCGAACCGAATGTGCCAAACCAAATATTTCCATCAGAATCTTCTAAGAGTGACCAAATTGAATTGTTACTCATTCCTTCGATATCAGTGAAGTTTTTAAACTCAAACCTATTAAACATACAAGCTCCGCCTTCATCTGTTCCAAACCACATGTTTCCATAGTTATCTTCAATGATAGAACGAATGTAATTGTTGCTAAGTCCCATTTCTTCTTGATAGGTGATGAAAGAGTAGCCATCATACAGACAAATCCCAGATGCTTCTGTTCCCACCCATAAATTCTCTTCAGAATCCAAGTAGATTTTTGTCACATTGTTACTGATGAGTCCCTCGTTCTCGGTGAAGTGAGTGAAGCCTTCACCATCAAATCTATTGACACCTCCTTCAGCAATACCACACCAAACGTCTCCATTTTTATCAATCGCAACACTTGTAATAAAATCGCCGCTCATTCCTTGATCTGTACCATAAGAAGTGAAGGTTTCCCCATCAAACATACTCAATCCTTCTCCTGTCGCGAACCAAATATTACCATCCTCATCTTCAGCAATGTCTAAGACTAAGTCGCTCGCTAATCCATCTTCCTGGTCATATTCAATAAAGGTATGGCCATTGTAAGCAGAAATCCCAGAGCCATCTGTTCCAAACCAAATTCGTCCTTGCTTATCTTCATGAATAGTCCAAATATAATTTGAACGTAGCCCTTTAGATTCGTCAAATTGAATGAATGTTCTGCCGTTATACATTGTGACACCGGCTGTCCATGTAGAGAACCAGAGATTACCTCTTTTGTCCTCGATCATATCCATGATGTAGGATGAACTCAATCCCTGATCAACATCAATTCCTTGAATATTATATGAGGCTGCATCATTAAAATCAAATTTCGAACTTATCACTGGTTCATTATAGCCAAGCTCTCTTTCTTGTCCATCAGCAACTTTCACAACTGGCTGTAATATAGAGTCTTGACCAATGGTGAATGTTGGGAGATTTGCTCCCAATAACTTAATTATTGGCTGTTCAACATTTTTAATGTTAGAATGGGCTTGTTGTATAATTGGATCACCAGCTTGAATTATTTCAGGAGGCAAAATAGAATCTGGATCCAAGACTTTTGGCTGGATTTGGATTGGTTCATTTGTGATTAAGTCGGGATCTAAAGTTGAAAAGATGTCATCCTCATCTATGGCTTCACTTGATTCCAAAGTAGTTGCGTCCTGTTTACATGAAAACAATAACACACTAATTAAAACAAATAGGAATCTCTTTTTTTTCACGCGCTAGGCTAAAAAATTTCAAATTTTTAAAGTAGTAGAATCTAAGATAGTTATAATGTTCTAGACGACTTCTACTAAAAGAAAGATGTTAATTAAATTCTTGATTTTATGGTCAAAAATGGGCGTGGTAAATGTAAATTTGTCGTAATGGAAGATACTTTTAGACATAAAGGTTTAAGAAAGAAATTAATAAACGAACTAGCAGAAAAAGGAATAGAGGATAAAAATGTTCTCGAAGCCTTTGATAAGGTGCCTCGGCATCATTTTTTGGATGCCGTTTTCACTAAGCAAGCCTATTCAAATATGCCTTTTCAAATTGGTGCTGGTCAAACGATTTCTCATCCTTTTACCGTAGCTTTTCAAACACAATTACTCGAAATTAAAAGAGGCGATAAAGTCTTGGAGATCGGTACTGGGTCTGGATTTCAGACAGCCATTTTGGTGACCATGGGTGCCAAGGTTAATTCCATTGAGCGTCAAAAAGAGCTCTATTTAAAAACAAAGCCCCTTCTCACTAAGTTAGGACTGAATCCTAAGTTAAAATTTGGTGATGGATTTAAAGGATGGCCAACATTCGCACCTTTTGATAAGATAATCATCACATGTGGTGCTCCTTTTGTGCCCGAAGAGCTCGTGAATCAACTTAAACCGGGTGGAAGAATGATTATTCCATTGGGAGAAGGTAAAGTTCAAGAAATGCTATTGATTCAAAAAGCTCCGAATGGAGATGTAAGTCAGAAATCGTATGGCAAGTTCAGCTTTGTTCCTATGCTTAAGGAGACATCTAAATAAGTCAACAATAGTCTTCTAATTGATTAGAACAATCGTAAAGCGAGGGTTAGATCTGCTTCTAAGTTCAACACATCTAGGTGCAAATGATAAGGTTGACTCATCTATGATTAAGGTTTCTAGATATCTCATATTACAAAGAGAATCTCTTATAGTCAAACTTGGGCCAGATCTACTTAAGTCTAAAGTATTGAGTTTTGCAAGCGTGTAAAAGCTGGATGGTAATTCTTTCAACTGGTTTTGGCCTACCACTAAGTGGATCATTCCTTTTATTTCACCTATGTTCTTTGGCAAATGTGTTAAGTCATTGTACTCAAGGTAAAGGTGACTCAGTTTGGGGAGGTTGCATATTTCTTCAGGTAAATCTGTCAATTCATTGAAACTTAACCAAAGCTCTTCGAGGTTTTCTAAATTACCTATTTCCTTCGGAAGATCGGTCAATCTATTAGCTTTCAAAGATAGTTTTCTAAGATTTTTGAGTTTTCCAATTTCCGGTGGGAGAGTGGTGATATAATTTTTACTCAATGTCAGTCGCTCTAACTTTGTTAATAATCCTATCTCAGCAGGAATTGAAGTGAGCTTGTTGTTGAATAAATTGAGAACCTTGAGTTCATTTAATTTGAATACATAATCAGGGATTTCGGTCAATCTTTTTCTACTCAAATCTAGTCGTGGATCACCAATATTGTGATAAGATTCTATGTCTTTACCTGTTCCACAAGAAGAAAAATTAGCGCAAAAAAATAGACCCGATACTAATGATAATATGGGTCCTATTTTTTTGTGAATTCTCAATTTATTTTAGAAGTTCTTTAACCGCTGCAGCCAATTGCTGGTCTTCACCATTCATAAATTTTTCATATTCATTGTTTACTTCAATATCTGGAAGAAGGTCGTGATTTTCAACTAGAAATCCTTCAGTAATAGATCTCATTCCAACTTGTGGAATTCCGAATGTTGTTTGGCCATCAATCATAGTTTCCCACCAAACTGCCGTTCCGGTTCCTGGTACTGGCATTCCGATTAGCTTTCCAATTCCTAATTGCTTATAGATGTATGGAAATAGGTGTGCATCAGAGTAGTTTCCTTCAGACATAAGAACGCAAGAAGGTTTCTGCCATTTCTCCAATGGTTCCCCACCCATGTTCTTTTGACCTCGTGGTTCAAAGCTCATGTAAAGTTCACCACTCAAGAAAGTTGCTAGATCATCATGTAGCCATCCACCACCATTGAATCTTGTATCTACTATCAATCCTTCTTTTTTATTGTATTTTCCTTTAGCTTTATCATAAACGGACGAATAACTTCCTGGATTCATTCCAGTAACATGCACATATCCTAAACGACCTGCTGAAAGTTCATCAACCATGTCTTCACAATTTTTAACCCAGCGTCTGTAAATAAGGGCATATTCAGCTCTTGCTGAAATTGGTTTAACTGTCTCATCCCATCTTTCTTTAGTCGTTGGATCGTAGAACGATAGAAGAATTTTCTTGCCAGATTTTCTATCCAATAACGGAAGGTAATTGTCATCTTTCTTTATTTCGATTCCATCAATTTTTTCAATGATAATACCATTCTTTACCTTGTCTGATGTTTTAGAAAGTGGTCCTTTGTTCAATATTTCGAGTACTTTAATTCCGTCTTCATTATGATTCTCATCAAAGAAACAACCTAAAGAAGCGGTTGACGAACCTTTTGGGTCAACTGAACGATACATAGCACCTGTATGTGACGCATTTAATTCACCCAATAACTCTGATAGCATCTCAGCAAAGTCATAACCGTTTGTAATGTGCGGAAGATATCTGGCGTATTCTTTTTTATACATATCCCAATCGATACCATGTAGGTCTTCAACATAAAATTTCTCTCTAACTTGTCTCCACGCATGTTTGAACATGTATTCTCTTTCTGCCATTCCATCAAGATTCATTTCTGAACTGAAAGTTATTGGTTCCATTTTACCGCCCTCAACTCCAATTTTCATTAGTTGACCTCTCTTGTTAATTAGTATGTTTTTTTCTTCTGAATCAAAAATTAATGAAGACCATCCGGCATTTAATTTGGATAATAACTTCGTCTCGTTCTCTTTGAATTTAGTAGTCCATAGATTGTATCCTTTTTCAAATCGACTGAGATAAAAAAGTTGAGTTCCTTCATCATTAACCAAGTAGTCCATTAAGTTGGATGCATGAATCGTTAACATCACTTTTCTACTTGATAAATTCTCAAGATCGATCTTTAGAGGTTCAACCTCTTCTTTTTCATCATCATCTTCTTCGTCATCATCCTTATCGTCTTTATCCTTATCGTCATCTTCATCCTTCTTCTCCTCTTCTTTTTGTTTTTCCTCTTCTTCCCATTCTTCAAATTCTTCTTCATCTAAGATGAATTTATGGTAGGCAGATTCAGTTAAGAAAACTGCTTCAACGTTTCCGTGAGAACCATGGCCTCCGTGAGACTTGAAAGCTCCTTTACTCGTATAGTAATAAACCATCTCTCCGCCCATTGCAAATTTTGGAGCACCACTTCCATATCCACTTTCAGTTAGGTTTATTGGCGCATCTTTCCCAGTTGAATTGACAAGTCCTATATCTGTTCTCCATCTATCTACAGCCATATATTCAACTAGCAACCATTTGGAGTCTGGAGCCCAAGTGAAATATTGATCGCCATCAGAATAAGAGTAATTTAATCCTCCATCAAGAATAACCCTTTCTTTCTTTGATTCTATATTGTATACTTTCAATGTAGTTCTGTTTTCTAAGAATCCAATTTCCTTTCCATCAGGAGAATACTCAGGTTGAAAAGTTTCTTCGCCATTGTTGACTAATTCAGTTTCTTCAAGAAGAGTGGAGTTGTAGAAATATTTCTCGCTTTCTCTTGTTATTTTAGTCTCATATATATTCCAACTTTCGTTCCTCTCAGAGGCATAAAGAATTGCATCTCCATCAGGGCTAAATGAAACCGAACGCTCTTGTTCAGGCGTGTTCGTAATTCTTTTCGTTGTATTGTAATCAATTGATGTTACAAAAACTTCCCCTCTGTGAATGAAAGCAACCTCTTTTTTGTTAGATGATACTGCAAATTCTCCAGCTCTTGAAACCGACTTTACTTTACTTGCGTTTTGAGATTGATCTTTTCTGATTTCAATTGAAACTTTTGTGGCTTGATCGTTTTTTAGAACATAGATTTCACCTTTAAATCCAAAACAAATCGTTCCGTCATCAGCTTTACTTAAAAATCGAACTGGATGGTCTTTGTATGATGTAAGTTGTTTTTCATATGGATTTGTCTTCGAACCTTTCCAAATATTGAATGACCCAGATTTTTCTGATAAAAAGTAAAATGAATCGGCTCCATTCCAAATAGGGTTTCTGTCTTCACATGATTCTTTCGTTACCATTTCAAATGATTCGGCGTCTGTATCATAGATTACTAAATCTCTTGTCACTGAAGAAGTGTGGTGCTTTCTCCAATCATTTTCATATCCTTTTCTATTATGGAAGATGATTTTTTTTCCGTCTTGACTGTATTGAGCTGATTCGGCTGAAACCGTGAGTAGCTGTCTTTCTCTTCCTCCGCTAGTTCCAACTTCGTAAAGTTCACCCAATCTCGCATATGGAAACTGAACTGACTTTGCTTCATCCATTCTGTAAGAACCATAAATGATTTTGTCTCCTTTTGGTGAAAAGTCAAAAGGTAAATCTTTCGAGGAATGAAAGGTTAAACGTTGAGCTTCACCACCTTTAGCGTCCATAATGAAAACATCAAAATTTCCATGTCTGTCTGAAGCGAAAGCTATTTTACTTCCATCAGGAGACCAAATTGGATTGAAGTCGTAAGAAGAATGTGTAGTGAGTTGGGTTGCTCTTCCGCCTGCAGTGTTCACTTTGAATAAATCTCCTTGATATGAAAAGACGATTGTACTGCCGTCAGGCGATATTGATGGATATCTCATCCATAAAGGCTCTGCGAATGTTGAAAATGAGGTCAATAAAACTAGTAGGGCTATAATACGTTTCATAAAGCTTTTTTGTAAAGCATAAATCTAGCAAAAGAATGCAAGAGATGAAACGAAGTAGAAGATGAACGTTGCTAAAATGTGTTAAAACCTGAACATTCCTTATTAGCGGTAGATACCGATTACTTTTTTCGCAGAAAAATATCGAATCCAATTTCCAATCCACCTACCGTGTTAACTGGATTAATTGGAAGAATCCTGTGCTCAGCCTTTTTTTGAGAAGCCCATGGGTCTTTAGTAATATGTGGGTCTCCGGCAAAATATATTTGAGAAATTAATTCTTTATGACCTTCACACGTTACCCTGAAGTGAATATGAGATGGACGAAATAGTCCACCGTTTAGATATTTACCAGGAATAATAGTTTTGAAAGAATAAGAACCTTTTTTATCAGTCACCCAACGAGCTCTATGAAGCATTTTTGAACTTTCGTTATCATATTCTCCCTCGGTATTACAATGCCATATTTCAACTAAAGCATCCTCTAAGACAGTCTCACAATCGTCAGTGTAAACTTTTCCTTTTATAAAAATTCTATTCCCTTTGAGGCCTTCAAATAATAAGTTTTTAGACATAGGGGCTTTGGGTCTGTAGAATGGCCCTAAAATATCGTCCGTAGTTTCACAGTCTCCTGTGAATTGGTTTTGTTCATCAAGTGAAACTCTACCAAAAGCAGATAACGAAAACGCTGCTAATGAAGATGTTATTAAAAATTGTTTTCTGTCCATAATTTAAAGTTGGGCAATTTGAATTAGTTTAGAGCAACAATCATTCCTAAAAAACGCTAAGAATGTCTCAAATGGTTTCTATTATAATGCCAGTAAAGGATGCCGCCTTATTCTTGGTTGATTGCCTTGACTCAATCTTAGCTCAGACAAATGATAATTGGGAATTGATTGCCGTGGATGATCATTCTTCAGATGAATCGTTTGAAATATTGAAGGCTTATTCAAAAAAGGATCACAGAATAATAGTCAAATCAAATAAAGGTGTAGGTATAGTTAACGCTCTCTCATTGGCGTTCAACAATTCTAGTGGAGAATTCATTCATAGAATGGATGCGGATGATATTATGCCTGCTAAGAAATTAGAGGTTTTGTTGGGTTTGCTTGATGGACAGAAGAAAGCAATTGCTACTGGCAATGTTGAATATTTCTCTAATGATAACGTTTCTGATGGCTACCTATCTTATGAGAATTGGATTAATAATATTCAGGATTATCGAGCAGAGGTATACAGAGAATGTACAATAGGTTCTCCAAATTGGATTGTTCAACGATCCTGTTTTGATGATGACATTTCTATTTCTGAATTAAATTATCCAGAAGACTATGACTTGGTGTTGAAGTGGCATCAGTTGGGTTATAGTATTAAGAAATCTAAATCTATCACTCATCTTTGGAGAGAGCATCCAAAAAGAACTTCAAGAAATTCTGACATCTATCAACAAGAATCTTTCTTCAGGTTGAAAACGAAACACTTTTTAGATAATGAGATAAGTGGAAAGGAGGGTATTCAATTAATCGGGGCAGGAGTGAAGGGCAAACTGCTTGCGAAAATATTGAATGAGCAGAATGTACATTTTGATTGGTTTGATGTTAACATAGGAAGGGTTCAATCTCTGGTGCAAATCAATTCTATGGCTGAATTAAAACCAAATGTCAAAACCATTCTGACGGCTTGGCCTAAAGACAAGTATGAAAAGGAAAAAATGACAAGCTTCATTAATTCAGTAGGCTTAGAGAAAGGAAAGACTTACTGGTTATTCTAATTCAAACACCCAGTTAGAAACACCTTTTAAAGTTTCAGGTTTTGAATTGAATATGCCATAAACAGAAGAACCTGTTCCACTCAGAGAAGTGAAGATTGAACCACTTTTCTTTAATACATTTATGTATTTGCCTACTTCGGTGTGCCCAATTACAGCTCCGAACTCAAAGTCATTTTTGAATGCTAACCAATTTGCAGTTTCAGCCAAATTAATGTGGGTACTAATAGATCTCTCCATGCTTTCAAAAGCTTCTGCAGTTGAGATGTGAATGTCAGGATAAATGAGATGAATGAATTTACCGGCCAAGCTAAAGTCAATTGGATTTATGATTTCTCCTCTACCTTTTACCAGAGAGACTTTGTTTTGAATGAAGAAAGGACAATCGCTTCCTAAATTGAGTGCATATTCCTGCATTTCAGTTTCTCCAATATTGAAATTGAACAAATCATTTAATCCTTTCAATACGCAGGTGGCATTTGAAGAGCCGCCTCCTAACCCAGAGCCCAGAGGGATTTGCTTATGTAAATGGATATGAATGGGAGGGAAGTCAAAATCTTTGTGAAGTAATCCGACCGCGCTAACAATCAAATTGTTTATGGGGTCAATCTCAATTCCACTTTGAGAAAAAGTATCTGTTTGTGCAATTTTGATTTCAATCAAATCATGTAAAGGGATGGGATAAAAAATGCTTTCCAAATTGTAGTAGCTATCATGACGTTTGCCTTTGATTTGCAGTCCAATATTGATTTTAGCATTTGAAAATAGAATCACTTTCTTCTAATTTTTACGAATATAAGCTGAAAATTTAGAAGCTTCTTTCAAATCGGGTGATTAAAAAAGAGTAAATTTGACCCTTCATCAAATCCAACTTTGATGTATTAAAAAACAAACCAGATGGCAAATTATTTAGAGTTCGAAGAGCCTTTATCGTTGATAGAGGAAGAGATTGCGAAAGCTAGAGATATAGAAACCAATAGTGGAGTCGATAGTTCTAAGATGATTAAAGATCTGGAGAAGAAATTGAATTCTACGACAAAAGAGATATTCGAAAAATTAACACCTTGGCAAAGAGTTCAATTGTCAAGACATCCAGACAGACCGTACTCTTTGGAGTATATTGAAGCTTTAACAGATGGTAACTTTATTGAATTACATGGAGACAGAAATGTAAAAGATGACAAGGCCATGATTGGCGGTTTTGGACAGGTAGATGGCAAAACGGTCATGTTTGTTGGGCAGCAAAAAGGAGCAAATACTAAAGCTAGACAATACAGGAACTTTGGAATGCCAAATCCTGAAGGATATAGAAAAGCATTAAGATTATTTAGGTTAGCTGAAAAATTTAACAAACCAATTGTCACTTTAATTGATACTCCTGGAGCATTTCCAGGATTAGAAGCAGAAGAAAGAGGACAAGGTGAGGCTATTGCAAGAAACATCTATGAAATGATGAATCTTAAGGTGCCGGTAATTTGTATCATCATAGGAGAAGGAGCTTCTGGTGGAGCATTAGGAATAGGAGTGGGAGATAAGGTCATCATGCTTGAGAATTCTTGGTACTCCGTAATTTCTCCTGAAAATTGTTCAACTATTCTTTGGAGAAGTTGGGATTTTAAAGAGAAGGCAGCTGAAGCATTGAAGTTGACATCAACAGATATGAAAAACCTGAAGATAGTGGATGAAATCATTGAGGAACCAACTGGAGGAGCACATAGATTTAGAGAGGAAACTTTCTCAAATGTGAAGAAGTCAATTCAGAAGAATCTTAAGAAGTTATCTGCCATGGATCCGGATAAAAGAGCCAATGAGAGAATTGAAAAGTTCTGTGAAATGGGTGTTTACAAAGGGAAATAAAATTTTTGATGCTAGGATTAATTTTTGCAGATTTTGATAAAATCCATTTCAGCCTATTTGGTCTAGATTTACTTGAGCCTATGGCTCTTGTTACAGATTCAATTCTCGGAATAATTAGCGTCTACTTTGGCTTTAAGCTGAAGAAAATGACAAGTTCAGCTCATCCGTTTTATACTTATTGGATGTGGTTTTTCTTTGTGTTTGGTGTTGGAGCATTTTATGGCGGACTCGCTCATATCTTCTTCAACTATTGGGGAGTTGTAGGTAAATTCGGAACATGGATTGCCGGTCCTATTTCTATCTATTGTATTGAACAGGCTATGATTGCTGCTCACCCGAATCGGAAAACAGTCAAACTTCTAAAAGGAATATCATTTTGGAAATTAGTTATTGTGTTTGCCATTTGGACGGCGATAGTGACAATGGGACCAATTCATGAAAAACCAGCAATCGGATTTTTGCCAATAGCAATAAATACTATTGTTGGTGTGGTTATTTCAGCTGGATTATTAGGACGATATTACTATAAAAAAGGATTATCTTTAAACTACAAGTATTTTGTGCTTGGAGTAGTTGTCATGCTTCCTTCAGCCTTCATATTTCTTATGAAAATTAACCTTCACCCGTGGTTTGATAAAAATGATTTGAGCCATGTTCTATTACTGGCAGGGATCGTTTATCTCTATACTGGATGTAGAAGGCTATATAAAGAAGGTCTTAATCAAGATGCTTATATTTAAGCATGATTTTTGAATTCAATGGTTTTATTCCTGTGGTGCATGAGAGTGCATTTGTTCATCCGCAAGCTACTGTTACCGGTAATGTCATTATAGGTAAAGATGTTTATATCGGACCTTCATGTGCTTTAAGAGGTGACTGGGGAAAGATTGTGATTGAAGATGGTTGCAATGTTCAGGAAAACTGCACGGTACATATGTTTCCAGGAAAAACTGTTACTCTGAAAAAAGGTGCTCATGTCGGTCACGGCGCTATTATCCATGGTGCGAACTTAGGGGAGAATTGCATGATAGGCATGAATGCCGTTTTAATGGATGATGTTGAAGTGGGAGCTGAATCTATTATTGGCGCCTTAGCCTTCGTTCCGGCAAAAATGGAGATTCCTAAAAGAAGTTTGGTTGTAGGTAATCCTGCCAAAATCATCAAAGAAGTCTCTGATGACATGCTTAAATGGAAAACAATGGGCACTCAATTGTACCAACAACTGCCTGCCGATTGTCAAGAAACATTGAAAGAAGTTGAGCCTTTGAGAGAAGAAGAGCCAAATCGTCCTTCACAAGAATCTATGTTTACCACTTGGGAGTCAATCAAAAAGGCTAATCAGTAAACCATTCAAAGCATTTTAATTCTAATTTGTTTTAGGAGCTAAATTCAGCTAACTTTATTGTTAGAATGAAACATTTATTACTCTCTACTTTAATTTGCATTTCTCTTAATGCAATGAGTCAATTGAATATGACTCAATTAGGATATATTGATATCCCAGATTCCCATACTACAGTTTGTAATGATATTTGGGGATACGAAGATGAAGCGGGTAACGAGTACGCCTTGGTTGGAACAGAAGACGGCGTTAGTGTTGTAGATGTTACTGACCCGGGAAACCTTGAGGAGGTTTCATGGATTCCAGGTTTGAACTCTATTTGGAGAGACATCAAAGTTTATGGTGACTACGCTTATGCAACTACAGAGGCTGATGAAGGCTTAACGATAATCGATTTAAGCCCTCTGCCTTCTTCAACAATATTAAGTTCAAGTATCTATAACGGGCCAACAGGTAGCGAATGGTTTTCTGCTCACAACATTTATGAGGATAACGGTTTCGTTTACATATTTGGAGCCGGTAGAGGAAATGGAGGTGTCATTATTTTAGATGTAGCCACAGATCCTCTCAATCCCATTGAGGTGGGAACTTTTGACATGTGGTATGCGCATGACGGTGTCGTTCGAAATGATACAGGATATTTTGCTCATATTAATGATGGATTCTTTTCAATTGTCGACTTGACTGATAAAGCTAATCCTGTATTCTTGGGTTCTTCAATTACACCTTCAACTTTTACGCACAATATTTGGACATCAAGTGATGGAGATTACGCTTTTACAACGGATGAAGTATCTGGTGGGTATTTAGCATCTTTTGACGTGTCGGATCCTTCGAACATTTTAGCATTAGATAAGATTCAATCGTCACCAGGAGAAGAAATTATGCCTCATAATTCGCATGTTCTGGGTGATTATTTAGTGACCTCCTATTATGCTGACGGTGTAATAGTTCACGATATAACTCATCCTCACAATATGGTTGAAGTTGGAAATTTTGACACGTCACCTTTAAATACTAGTGGATCTGTTGGATGTTGGGGCGCCTATCCTTTTTTATCATCAGGTAATATTTTGGGGACAGATCGTCAAGAAGGTCTTTTTGTGATTGGATCAAGTTTGCATCAAGGAGCTTATCTTGAAGGAAATATCACTGAATTCGGCACGTCCAATCCTTTAAACAATGTAGAGGTCACGATTGATGGTGAGAACATTCAAGATTTCTCTGGAGTGATCGGAGATTATGCAACGGGAATAGAAGCTACAGGAACTTATGATGTCACTTATTTTAAAATACTTTACTTCCCTCAAACTATTTCAACGCCATTAACCGAGGGGAACATTGTCATTCAAGATGTTGAATTGACTAAGATTCCTCAATACAATATTACCGTGACTGTTTTAGATGCTCAAACTTTACTTCCAATTGAAAACGCAGAGGTGATTTTAGAGCATACCTATATTTCACATGAAGGAACTACAGATATCAATGGAGAATTAGTTGTTGGTCTCTATTATCAAGATAACTATGATGTGACAGCAGGGAAATGGGAAATGAAAAATGATTGTTTTGCAGATACTCTTTTGGATAATATGTCAAGTGGGATTACATTATACTTAGATCAAGGAATTTATGACGACTTCTCATTAGATTTTGGATGGACCGTATTTGGTGATGCAACAAAAGGCATGTGGACAAGAGAAATTCCAGTTGGAGTTGATGCTGGTGGAACGATTGAGAACCCGTTCACTGATGCACCTTGGGATTGTGGTAATAAGACCTTTGTAACTGGGAATGGATCTACGGCAGGAAATACTGATGAAGTAGGGGGAGGTGAGACTACTTTAGCAAGTCCCTTGTTTGATTTGAGCGGATATTCAAGTCCTTATGTAAATTTCAATGTCTTTTATTACAATATGTTTGGTCCATTCTATCCAGCAGACACCTTGTTTGTGACCATGTTTAACGGAACTGAAACAGTGAGTATTGCAAAAATTCATAAAGACAATATCAATATGAATCAATGGGTTCCTAAGTCATATGAAGTTCCTGCGGGGTTCACTCTAACAGCTAACATGCAGCTATTTGTTAATATATCAGACTACAATGCTACAATCAGTATTTGTGAGGCCGCTTTTGATCATTTTTCAATTACTGATTTCTCAATGGTATCTATTGAAGAGGAAGTTGAAGAGATTCTGTTTTATCCTAATCCTGTAAGCAACGTGCTGATTTTTAAATCTGGATTGCTAGGGAGATTCGAGATTTTTGACTTAGAAGGTAAGTCAATCAAAGAAGGAGTTATAAGTCCAAGTATAAGTGTGAATGAACTCTCGGCGGGAATGTACATTATTCAACTGCAGGATTCAGAAGGCAAGTTGATTGCGCACTCTAAGTTGTTTAAATACTAAGAATCGCTATTTTTTTCTTTAATTTGGTGGATGCGAATATTTCTCCTACTTCCAATTTTTATTCTTTCATGTGCAGATTCTGAGTCTGCTAGCCCAGAAGAAAGTTCTGAAGATTCAGACAACTCTTCAGGCATAATAATGGATGAAGAGCGTCTAACCGCTGTAGACTTCAATAATGAGCTAACATATATGCAAGATGGCATGCTGGATCAGGTAGATATCTTATTTGCCTCTGATTCTTCAAATGTTGATCTAAATCTTGAAAATGCAATATTTGAAGCGGAGAGTAGTCTTCAAAAGTTAGATGCAACTGAAAAGTTTGTGAATTCTGAGGATTTTGTGAATGCAATGCTTGACTTATTTAACTTCTATAAAGATGAATTGTCAAACAATTTTGGATCAATTGCAGAAGTAATTAAAAAGCGAGACCTGACTAAGGTTGATGAATTGCTTTTAGAAACCTACGATTTAGAATTCTCGCAAAAAGAAGCGGCAGCCTTTGATGTTGTGTTTGAGGCGCAGAATGCTTTTGCAACTGAAAACAAAATTAGATTAACAGATCAATAATATGAAAAAGTACATCAGTTTTATTATTGTTTCAGGAGTGCTGTTGGTAGCGACCTTGATTTTTACTGTTAGCATCACACAGAAACTCAAAAATTATCATTCAAAGAAAGAGCAAGTGGCTGAACTCTTGAGTATTGAGAATAGGATGGGAGATGCCTGGGAATGGATTCCTGTCTCTTTTTTAAATCCCGGAGATGAAAAAATGGAGCAAAAATCTGAATTAGAAGCTAAGGCTAATTTGTATTATTCTTCAGCAGTCAAAGAAGGATGGATGATGCTGGCTACTATTGCATCATACTTGTGTTTGACTCTTTTCCTTTATCGTAAGTCTGAGGAATATCAGAGAGCTATGGGAATGGCTTTTATATTCTCTGCCTTGGCATTTCTATACTTAGGCTTGAATGCTCCTTTAATGGAGATTGAAGCTTATGTAGATGATTTCGGAATTTCAATGGACTTATCTTTCGCTCAGCCTGAATTGGGTATAGAAGGTAGAGTTTATGCCTTGTATCAGATGAAATCAGTATTGGGAGTTATTGGTTTCCTCTACACTGGAGGAAACATTCCGGTTGCGATTATCATCTTAATTTTCTCTATTGTATTTCCAATGATTAAGCTGGTGTCATCTTTGGTTGTCTTCATCTGGCCAGGATCAAAATATAGCAAGAACGCAATTCTAGTCATTGAGAAATTAGGAAAATGGAGTATGGCAGATGTTTTTGTTGCGGCTGTATTCCTTGCCTTCTTCAGCTTTTCAAATATGAGTTTGGGTGTTGAGACAGGGTCATCAGCATTAATTGGATTGTACTTCTTTGTTGCCTTTGTTGTGTTCTCTATCTTTTCAGGATATTTCCTAAAGAGGGTAGTAATCAAATCGATTACTAAAAAAACGGAGGCTGATTATACTCCAGCTTAATGTCCTGAAGCATTGATGCCTTAATGTTTACTCTGAATAAAAAAGTGAAGTTGGTCAATTCCCATGGCGCCTTCCAGGTTCCCATTTGACCCAGTTGTAAAGTTGCTTCCCAGCAATGTAAATCTCTCCAAATGTTAACGTTCCATCTACTAATAAGGTCAATGTAAGGTCTGTCTTCATTACCTTGGTATTTACTGTTCAGCTGTTGTAAGTCAGCAGATATTGACCCTACAATTTTCCATTTGTCGTTAATGCTAAAATCTCCTCCAACGGTCGCTGTTTGTACTTTTCTATAACTATCTGCTATTACAGTGTCTTTTAAAATTGATGTGAAATTTAAATTATAAGCGATATTCAATTGCCAAGGTATATCAAAGCTGACCGTTTTATTGTCTGTTACAAGTCCAGTTGCAATTGCATTAGGAGCTGCTTTCTCTGCCAATTCTTTTTGTTTTTTTCTACCGTTTCTGCTTGTGAAATTGGCATTTGATGTGAAGTTCGCAGTTGTAAATCTACCAACACCTTGGTCGTTACTCCAAGCATAATCACTGTTGGTGACGTTCAGCTCGTCATATGCGTACGGATTCAGGGTGGCTGTCGTTTGGAACGAAAAGATATTTAGGAACTTTGATGTTCTGAAATCTAATGTGATGTTAGAGAGTTTAAGAGAATCTTTTAAGAAGTCATAGCTACCTCTAATGTTGGCGGCATCTATTAAGTTGAAACTCTTACTTGATCCGTTAAGCGTATCCTTCTTATTCAGAGTCTTCATTTTCAATGTATTGGATAGAGAGAATGAAATTGATCCAGATTGACCTTGGCCACTTTCTTTATAAAGACTACTTATAAAAGGAGAATAGATTCTACTTGTTCCGTTTGTATCAGTCGTTGTGAGAACTCCCTGGCTAAAGTCTGGCGCATAGCTCATAACAATGTTAGGAGTCGCGACATGTTTGAATCTTGTTTCGCTTTTCCCCTTCAGTCTGTACAGTCCATAAAAGTTCCCTGTTAATGTTGCTGCAAATGACATGTTTCGAGCCGTTCTCAAGCCTTTATACTTGGTGGTGTCAATGTGTTCAGTTGTATTGTTCCATTCATGTGTTTCATGCTGAAAGTTCCATACTTCACGATAAGATACTCTTGGTGAAAAGTTCAGCCTAGCACCAAATATTTTCAATTGAGAACTAACTGATGCATTTTGTTCAATTCCATTTTTCGCAAAATCCCCAACTGAGCTTAAGTCATTAATGTTGAACACGCTATCAGGTGCAGAGATTTGATTTTT